>JACDOI010000029.1 GCA_017656145.1 Bacillota bacterium
TTCCGGAAGACCCGCACCCGCTCACCAGGTCGTCACGCTGTTTAGTTTTCAAGGATCAACCCAAATCCTCGGCTCCGGTTGCACCGGACGCCTTGCCCGCGGCCGCCCGGCGCTTGGCGCCGCAACGACCGCAGCGATTTTTTACTTTACCACACCCGACGCCCCTTGGCAAGAGGCAATTTTTGCCGTGATTGCCGGTCTTTCCGGCCGGGCGTCAGCATTGACTACTATAACACGCCTCCCACCCGAAACGCAACACCCATTTTCAATTCGCTCCCCCAACGGCCGCCTACCCTTCCGCGGGCGCTAGAGGCGATGGACCAGCGCCGCAGCGGCCATGCCCGCGAGCACCGTTGCGGTCAAGCTGCGGGTGCGCCAGGCCACCAGCGCCGTCACGGCCGCCGGAAAAAGCGCCGGGTTGGCGCCCGACAGTTCCACCTGCCCGCCGGGCATGAACACCGCCTGGGCCACAAGCCCTGCCATGATGGCCGGAGAAAGCAGCTGGAGCCACCGCTGCACCGCGGGCGGAAGCGGCCGGTTGGCCAATGCCACAAGAGGTATCGCCCGGGGCAAATAGGTGACCAACGCCATGCCCGCGATGGTCAAGAAGATTCGTCCATCCACCGGGCTATCACCACCCCAACCGCGGCTGCCGCGGCCGCCGCCGCCATCACGCTGAAACCGCCCAGGTACGGCGCCGCCGCCAGGGCCCCCGCACCGGCAAGGACGGCCACCGCCCCCCGGACCATGCTCTCGCCTCTCAGCTGGCCAGCCAAAAGCCCGATGAACATCGCCTTCAAGGCGAAGTCCAGGCCGAGGGCTTCCGGTGATGCCAGCCCTTGCCCGGCCCACGCCCCGATGACCGTGGCGGCACACCAGGTCCCATAGGCCGTAAGCCCAAGCCCCGTGAAATAGACGGGATCCCCCCGCCCCCGCCGGGAGAACTCGGCCGATGCGACGCCGAACGTTTCGTCGGTGAGCAAGAAGGCCAAAGCGGCGAGCGTCCAGCTCTTCAACCCCCGCAAGTAGGGGCTGATGGCGGCGCTCATCAACAGGTGGCGCAAATTGATGAAAAACGTCGTCAACACGATCGACAGCGCCGCGGCCTGGGCACCTATCATTCCGACGGCGATGAACTGGCTCGCCCCCGCGTAAACGAAAAGCGACATGGCCCCGGTCGCAAACGGCCCGAGCCCTTCCTGGGCCGCGAGCACTCCTAAGGCCAGGCCCACCGGTACGTAACCGGTGACGACGGGCCACGCCGCCCGCACGCCGAGCCAAAATCGGACCCGAGCGCTCTCAGGCCAGCCGCGCCGGAGCTTGGGCCCCGTGGAGGTTTCCGCGACGGCACGGGAAAGAATCCCGGACACAGGCTGCCCCTCTCATACCGACCCCCGGGGCCGCATGTGGGGAAACAGGATGACGTCCCGGATCGAGGGCGAGTCAGTCAAGAGCATCACCAGCCGATCCACCCCTATCCCTAAGCCCCCGGCGGGCGGCATCCCGTACTCCAGGGCCCGCAGGAAGTCTTCGTCCATCATGTGGGCTTCTTCATCGCCGGCCGCCCGCTGCTCCACCTGGCGTTGGAACCGCTCCCGCTGGTCCACCGGGTCGTTGAGCTCGGAGAAACCGTTGGCCACTTCCCAACCCATGATGAACGGCTCGAAGCGGTCGGTCATCGCCGGATCGCCGGTCTTGCGCTTGGCCAGCGGCGACACCTCGATGGGATAGTCCACGATGAACACCGGCTGGATGAGGTGGGGCTCCACCAGCTTTTCAAACACCTCGGCCAGCACCGTCCCCCGGGTGGCGCCAGCCGGCACATCAACCCCGCGGCGCTTGGCCGCCTCCCGGGCCTGCTCATCGGAGAGCCCGTCGAGCTCGAGGCCCGCGTATCGGGCCACCGCTTCCGTCATGGCCAGGCGAGGCCACGGCGGGGTCAGGTCGATGCGGGTTCCCTGGTAGGTGATCACCGGGCTGCCCGCGACTTCGGCAGCCACGTAGGCGAACAACTCTTCCGTCAGCCGCATCATGTCCCGGGCATCCGCGTATGCCTCGTACACTTCAACCGCGGTGTACTCAGGATTGTGCTTGGTCGAAATGCCTTCGTTGCGAAAGTTCTTTCCGATCTCAAACACCTTGTCGAACCCGCCCACCAAAAGGCGCTTCAAATACAGTTCCGGCGCGATGCGCATGTACAAGTCCATATCCAGCGCATTGTGGTGGGTGATGAACGGGCGTGCATTGGCGCCGCCGGGGATGGGATTGAGCATCGGGGTTTCCACCTCGAGGAAGCCCCGGTCCTGCAAGAAGCGGCGGATAGCCGAGACAGCCCGGCTGCGGGCGACGAACACGTCCCGCACCCGGGGATTGACGATCAAATCCACATACCGCTGGCGATACCGCAGCTCCACATCTTTTAGGCCGTGCCATTTTTCCGGCAGCGGGCGCAAGGCCTTGGTCAACAGCTCCCAGCCGTGCACCTCCACGCTGGCCTCACCGCGCCGCGTGCGCATCGTCCGGCCCCACACGCCGACGATGTCGCCGATGTCCAGCCAGTCCAAAAGCCCGTAGGTTTCGGGGCCCATGGTGTCCTTGCGGCAAAAGAGCTGTATGCGCTGGCCCCCGTCCTGCAAATCGGCGAACGTCAACCCGCCCTGGCGGCGGATGGACCGAAGGCGCCCCGCGACCCTCACCGGAGTGTCGATGAGCCTGTCAAAGTCCTTCAGCAGTTCGGGTACGGTGTGGGTTCGTTCGAAACGGCCCCCGTACGGGGGAACGCCGGCCTCCAGCAACCGGCGGCGCTTGTCCAGCCGGGCGGCCTCTTGATCCGTCAGGTCCGCCTGCCGGCCGGACCCGTCTTCCAATGTCATCCGCGCCTCACTTCCAGGATCTGATACTTCAACACCCCATCGGGCGCCTGGACTTCCACTACTGTCCCGGCTCCCTTGCCCATGATGGCCTGGCCCACGGGGGACTCGTTGGAAATTCGATTGTTGAACGGATCCGCTTCGGCGGAACCGACCACCTGGTACTCGAACTCGTCGCCGCACTCCAAATCCTTGAGGCGGACCCAAGAGCCCAAAGAGACCACGTCCGCGGGCCCGTCCCCGCCATCGATGACCTTCGCGTTGCGCAACATTTTTTCCAGCTGGAGAATTCTGCCCTCGACAAAGGCTTGTTCGTTTTTGGCGTCGTCGTATTCCGAATTCTCGGATATATCCCCGAACTCAAGCGCCTGCTTAATCCGGGCGGCCACCTCACGGCGGCGCACCGTCTTCAGGTGCTCGAGCTCCCGCTCCAACTTGGCTAGGCCCTCCGCCGTCAGCAGCACTTCCTTTTCACCCATCGAGCGCAGTCTCTCCTTTGCCCTGGGCGTGGTCTGCCCTCTATTCTACGCTCCCGCCTCTCTGATCTTCCGGAACCTCGGTGGGAATCCGTTCCAAGAGTTTCGGCACAGATTATATCTGAACCCGCCGGCTTTGTGAAGGGCAGCCCGCACAAAACCGGCACCGTCCGGGAAGGGCCGGAAAACTCTTCCCGGACGGCTCTTGAACGGAAAACCGGAAGCCCCGCACTCCTTTCCGGCCCCGCTTCCGGCTCCGGCCCCGCTCGGGCACCGTCAAGGGGCCGCAGGCGAAAGAACTTGCCTCCGGGCGGCCAGAAGTTGTTGCCACCGCCGGGCGGTCATAGGACGGTCGAAACTTCTCAAGCCAGCCAAGCGAAACCCGTGCCGGGCCGCAAGGTCGCTCATCCGCAAGATGGAATCAGGGCTCAAGTCGGATCCGAGGCTGGTGTGGCGGTAGTCCTTTTCCAGAGCCAGCATCATCGTCTCCGACATGCACGCGTAGGCCAGACCCGGCTCGTACCCGAAGTTCCAGCCGAACCATGGCCGGCCGGGGACCTCGATAACGCCGCCGTCCAGCACGAGGACGTCGGGCCGAGCTGCCTCGACCTCACGGCTCACATTGGGCGGCCGGGACATGTCGCACACAACGGCTCCCGGCCGCAGCATGGCCGGCGTCACGAACTCCTCCGCGGTACTGGTGGCGATGACGACCATCTGCGCCTCGGCCAATCCCGCCTGGATATCCGTCGTCAGGCCGATGGGGCACTCCGAACGGCTGAGCAGCCGCTCCATCGCTTCCTCCCACTCCGCCGGATCGGCCTCGGGGTCCGGTAGGTTCGCCTCGCCCAACAGCCAGCCCGCGACCGAATCCGGGGAAAACCGGCGGCCTTTTCTGCTCTCGGCAGCCGCCCAGCGGGCGATCTCCCCAGCCACGGCGGAAAGCCGGGCGAGCGCCTTGGCACCCGAGCGGGGGTTGCCGACCAGCACCAGCCGACGCACATCGGGAGCAAGGAGCAAGGCCGTTCCCCGTCCTATGGAACCGGTTGCGCCCACGACCGCAGCGGTGGTTTGGGTCAAGTCCTCCCCGAGCCGGGAGGCGCCTTCCACCAACGCTTCGATGGCCGCGGCCACCGTGTAGCTGTTGCCCGTGGTGAGCGCGACACCCAAATTTGTCAACGCCCGTCCACCCCGGGAGACGATGGCGGTGTAGGCTCCAAGCCCCACGATGCCCGCTCCCCGGTCCCGGGCGAGTTTTACCGCGGCCGCCACGATGTCCAGGTTTTCCCGGCGGGACCCTTCAAGGAGCTGGCGAGTCGTGCGGGGAACGACAACGAACTCGCCGTAGGCCGCCTGGCCCGTCGGGGAAACGATCCGGGCCCGACCGATGACAAACGGTTCCACCAACGAGTTGAACCGCTCGCTCAACGTCTTCAGCTCAGCCGAAGAGTACGCCTCGAGGCTGCGGTCAAACTCGGTGTAGTTGGTCAGGTCCAGCGGGTGGACGAGAAACGCGAACCGCCCGTCGGCGGCCTCGGGCCGGGGAGCGCTTCGCCCGCTGTGCGCGGGTTCGGGGCCGGTGGCGGGGACGGGAACCGGGGTTACCCGCCCGACAAGATGGGCCAAAAGTTCCCCGGTATTGCCCTTCGCCAAGATCGCGCACACCCGCTCCAGTGCCGAGAGAGCCATGTCGCACTGCTCGTCGTCGACCACCAGGGGAGGCTCGATGCGGATGACGCTGCTTCCGTTCAGCGTCGGCGCCACCCGCAGCCGGGCCCGGTTGAGCAAGTACGAGGCGACAGCCGGCGTGAGCATCTCCTGGTCGGCCAGGACACCGAGCAATGAACCGGCGTCGCTGCCGAAGGTGTCCCGATCGATGCCGAAGTCGATGCCGAGCATGAACCCCTCGCCCCGGACCTCCCGGATGACACCGGGATAGCGCCGCTTCAGTTCGTCCAGGCCGGACCGGAGCTTGCGTCCCAGCCGCCGCACGTTTTCCAGGAGCCGGCCGCCGTCACCCGTCAGCATGTCCAAAGCGGCCAGGCCAGCCCGGCAAGCAAGGGTGTTGCCCGCAAACGTGGACGAATGCTTGAGCGCGAACTCTTCGCTGTAGGCCTCCTCGGTGCACAAGACGGCACCGATGGGAACAAGCCCGCCGCTTAGCGCCTTGGCCAACGTCATAACGTCGGGTGCGACGCCCTCCGCCTCACACCGAAACAATGTGCCGGTGCGGCCCAATCCCGATTGGATCTCGTCCAGGATGAACAAGGCGCCGTGCTCCCGGCAAAGCCGGGCGACTTCCGCCAAATACCCGGACGGCGGCACCACGATGCCCCCCTCGCCCTGGATGGGTTCGAGGATCACCGCCGCGTACTCGCCCGGCCGGCCGGCCAGGGCATCAGCCACCGCGTTCGCATCCCCGTACGGGACAAAATCGAAGCCGGCCACCGGAGCGCCGAACGCGTCCTGGTAAGCACGGCGACCGGTGGCGGAGAGGGCCCCTAAGGTCTTACCGTGAAAACTGTTGTGAGCGGCCAAAATCCGAAGCCGGCCCGTCGCCGCCCGGGCAAGCTTGATGGCGGCTTCGACCGCTTCCGCCCCGCTGTTGGTGAAGGTCACCCGAGTTAGGCCCGCGGGCGCCAGTTCCACCAGGCGCCGGGCCAGCTCGCCGGCCGCGTCCAGATACGACGGCTGCACAAAGCTCGGCTCCTCCGCGTCCCGAACTGCCTCTAAAGCGGCCCAGATCTCGGGCGGGTTGTAACCGAACGGCAACGCCCCGTACGCGGCGATAAAGTCGAGATACCGGTTCCCGTCGCTGTCCCACAGCCACGGTCCCCGGCCGCGGACAAACCGCTTATCAAGCTGTACAGTCTCCAGCAGCTCGCCGAGATGGGGATTGACGTATGCGGGATACGGATGCATGGGGTTCCTCCTCGCTCCGTGCACCAATTTGTGCACACCTCTGGCCTGCTCTCGCCGCAGCGGCACATCCCCGGCCCCGGCTCTCGGGAAGCCGGATTCGTGCCGTCATAACACCGGCACGGCCTGGGTTCCGCGGCTGAGCCGCTCGATCCGAGGTGTGAGGCCAACCTCATCGATGAGTTCGAGGTACTCAACCGGCGACAGTTCCCGGGCCCGGCCCGCCACCGCGACGAGCATGGCCTCTATGGCGTTGGTGGCAAACGACCGGCCGTTCAGCTTCGGGGTTGTCGTCACAAGTAGCTCTACACCCCGGCGTTCAAGCTCGCGGACATCGGCTGCGGTGATGGTCTGGGTGATGATGGTCTTGCCGGAGAGGTCTGCGGGCATATGCCGGCGAATGAAGTGGAAATCGCCGGCAATCATGTCCGCCCATTGATAGTAGCGCGTGTATTTGGGCTGAACGCGGGTCTGCTTTTGCCCGGTGGGATACAGAACCGAGATGGGCAGTTGCACCGCCAGGGGCGCCAGCAGCCGGGCGACCGCGGTAAATGCGGAAAGCGACCGCAACGGGATGGGCACCCCCAGAACGAACATCAAGTCTCCGATGATGAGCTGGCATCCGGTCTTGGCCAGCTCTTCGGCCATGCCGAACCGGTCGATGGCCGAAACCAACAACACCTTTCGTTCCCGCCACCGGATGCCTAGCTCCCGGCTGAGATAGGGGACAATGCGCCGTTCGAGCGAATTCTTGAGCCCTGAGCCGTCGACGATCGGCGTCCTTCGAGCCGCCGCTGCTATGCGGCGGGCGTCACGCAAAACGTACCGCTTCCCACCGGCCCATACGTACAGGTCGATGCCGCCCATCCCGAACGCATCGACCTTCCCGTCCAGCTCCCGGATGAGGTCGATGGCCCTGTTCACGTCCCCATCGGTGCCGATGCGCTCCACCCGGACCCGCTCGCCCAAAACCTCCAGCTCGGCCGCGTGATCTCGCTCCGACGAGCCGATGCTGACGCTGACAACCCGCTTCAAACCGAAACCTCCTCGGGCATCCAGGAACCGGCCAAAGCCGCCGGCAGCCCCGGGGATTCAGCCCCGGTCCGCCTCAAGCAGCGCCCGAACCCGTTCCGGCGGCACGTAACGATCTTCCGTGATGGGCGATGGCCCAAGCTCAAGACCGATAACGCGGTCCGACCCCAAGACCGACTCCAGCCACCGGACCCTCATATCCGAGCCGATGAACACCACCTTGTCGCATTCGCGGATGCGGGCGATGACGTCCATGACCCGGTTGAACAGCTCGGCCCCCGACGCCGTTTCCACGTAGTCCCATCGCTCGGCGTTGTTGAGCAAGAGGACGAAATCGACCCCGTGATCCCGAGCAACGGCTTCCAGCTCCCCCTTGTTGCCGATGGGAAACCCGATCAATGCCACGCGGGACCCTTTGCGCACCTCGCCCAGCGTCTCCAGGCGCGAGATGACGGCCCGGTCGATCCCCATCTCTACGGCCACATCTTGCTGCGAAAGGCCTGCCGCCCGGCGCTCGAGCATCCGGTCGATGGCCCGGAAAATCTTGCGTCGGCTGATCAGCTTATCCCCGATGCGCACCAGGTCCACCCGGATTCCCCTCGCCCTGCGGCCCGGCTGATGCGGCGGCCGGCATCATGTGCACAAACTTGTGCACGGACCAATTGTAGCACACCCTTCCCGGACCCGCAACGCGGAAGATCGACCCGGGCGTATTCACCGGCAAACCCCGCGCCGGGCGCTCACGCGGCTTCAAGGCCCAAAGGAGCGCGCTGGACCCGCACAGGCTCGTCGGCCAAAGACCCCAGGCTGTCCAGATGCTCCATGAGGGCTTGGACGACCGGGTCGGCCCGGTCAAGGCGTTGCACCAGCTGCTTAAGCCCGTTGGCCCGGGGAATCCCCTTCAAGTACCAGCCGATTGGGCGCCGCATCTCTCTGACCGCGGTTCCCTCGCCCTTGAAGGCAACGGCCATGCGCAAGTGACGCACGGCCATTTCGAGCTTCTCCCGGGCAGTCGGCAACGGCAAAAGCTCCCCGGTCTTCAAATAGTGGACCACCCGGCGGAAGATCCATGGATCGCCCAGGCACGCGCGCCCGATCATGACCGCGTCGCATCCGGTTTCCTCCAGCATCCGCGCGGCGTCCTGGGGCGTGAACACATCCCCGTTGCCGATGACAGGCACGCTCACCGCACGCTTGACCTCGCGGATGATGGACCAGTCAGCGCGCCCGGTGTAAAACTGCTCCCGGGTGCGGCCGTGGATGGCGATGGCCGCCACCCCGGCCTTCTCCAGCTCCCGGGCGACTTGCGGGGCCGTTATCCTGGCCTCGTCCCACCCTTTGCGGATCTTGGCGGTCACCGGCAGGCGAACCGCTTCCACCACGGCCCGGACCGTCCTCCCGGCCCGCTGGGGATCCAGCATGAGGGCGCATCCCTCATCGTTCCGAGTGATCTTGGGGACGGGGCAGCCCATGTTGATATCCAACAAGTCGGGAGCCCGGGATTCCACATGCCGGGCGGCCTCGACCATGACGCCGGGATCACCGCCGAAGATCTGCAAACCGACGGGCCGCTCGGCCTCGTCGGTTTCCAGCAGGCGGAGCGTCTTGCGGTTGCCGTAGCAAATGCCTTTGGCCGACACGAGTTCGCTGTAGACCAGGGCAGCTCCCTGCTCCCGGGCGATGAGCCGGAAGGGAAGGTCGGTCACGCCGGCCATCGGGGCCATGATCACGGGATGCTCCAAGCGGATGCCGCCGATGCTGGGCATGCCCGAACCACCTCCCCAAAAAGGCAAGCGCTACTGCTCTAGATTGTACTTGCGGCGGAACCGCTCCACGCGACCGCCCGACTGGACCACCCGCTGCCGAGCGCCGGTATAGAACGGGTGGCACTTGGAGCAAATCTCGACCCGGAGGTTCTGGACAGTGGAACCCGTTTCAAACGTCTCGCCGCAGGCGCAGGTCACCGTCGTGCGGTAGTATTCCGGGTGAATGCCCTGCTTCATCCTTCCTCACCTCGCATCTCCGCTGCGGCCGCCCCGCTCTCGGAACGGCCGGCATTGAACCATTATAACACAGATGCTGCTCCTTCGCAGGGCTACGCGGGATGTTCGGGGTCGACCGTTGTTTGCGCCCTTTAGCGGAATCGCAATGACAGAGGACAACGGGTGTCAATGTTGAACCTTGTATATCTAATCTTTGCATTCATCCCCGCGCGGGCGGAAAACATCTGCTCAGCCGCGCGGGACCGTCCGGGGGTGGCGAGACTGTCAACCGTCGACGAACAATTAAAGTGCGTTTTATCAAATATCGATCCCGGCTACATCATCGATCTCACCCGGCGCCTGGTGGCTACCCGCAGCGTGTACGACCCGGCGGTTCCCGGGGCGACGGAGGAGGCTGCGGCGCGCCTTGTGGCCGCGGAGCTGAGCGCTCTGGGGCTGGCAGTGCATGTGGAAGAAGTCGCACCCGGCCGGCCGAACGTCATCGCCGACTGGCAAGGCTCCGCCCCCGGGCCGACGCTTTTGTTTGAGGGACACACCGACGTGGTCACCGAAGGAAACCCGGCCCGATGGACGTACCCGCCATTTTCCGCCGAGCTGGTGGACGGCCGCATCTACGGCCGCGGGTCCGCCGACATGAAGTCGGGCATTGCGGCCGCCGTCGGTGCGGTGCGGGCATTGGCCCGCTCCGGGCTGCCCTACAGGGGCCGTATCCGGCTGGCGGTGCTCGTCGATGAGGAAGACCTCATGCTGGGGGTCAAACACTTCATCCGTTCGGGCTGGGCTAAAGGGGTGGACGGGGCCATCGTGTGCGAACCCGAGCAGAACGAAGTGTGCCTGATCCAAAAGGGCGCGATGCGGGTCCGGGTCGAGTTCACCGGGGTCATGGCCCACGGCGCGATGCCCCAGGCGGGCGTCAACCCCATCCCTTGGGCGGCCGAGTTCATCCAGGCTCTCGGGCGGCTTGAGGCCCGACTCGTTCAGGAGCACGGCGAGAACGTCCACCTGGGAAGACCCTCCCTCACCCCGACGATCGTCCAGGCGCCGGCCGAGGGGCCGCCGCAGCTGAACGTCATACCTGCCGCTGCCCGGGTGTTCGTCGACGTGCGGACGATTCCGGGGGTGGACCACCGGCGCCTCGAAGCCGACATGCGGGCCATCCTCTCTGCGATGTCCGAGCGGGATCCCCGGGTCCGGGCGGAGCTCGAGGTGTTTGAAGATAGGCCGTGGACGGAAACGCCGCCAGATACGCCCATCGCCCAGGCGGTGGCGGAAGCTTGCCGGCGGGCAGCAGGCCGGGAGCCGGTATACGGCGGGGTGCCGGGCGCCACCGACGGGACGTTCTTGAGTGCATGGGCGGGGATCCCCATCGTCACCCTCGGACCGGGCGACCGCTACATTCCCCACCAGGTCGACGAGTACGTGGAGGTCGATCAGGTGATCGAGGCGGCCCGGATCTACGCCGCCTCGGCCGTGCTGTTCTCCGCACGGCACCCGGAGAGCCGGGCTTTGGGCCGCGGCGCCGAACAGGCCGGATAGCCACTGTAAACAAGCAAACGGGAGAGTCACTGAGAATCGGAGGAGGAATGCCGGACATGAACGTGTTTGCTGCCCGTTCCATGGCGCGAATGGCCTTGTTGTCGGCTGTCGCCCTCGCCGTGCTCATGGTGGCCGGCCTGGCCGCTGAGGCCCAGCCCGCCCGGGGCGGCCACTTGACCGTGGCGCAGTCGGCGGAGCCGCCCCTGCTCAATCCGTCGGCCACGACCGCGACGGCTGCGACGTCCATCGTCCACCACAACGTCCTCGAAGGCCTCGTCAAGGTGGATCGCAGCGGCGCTCTGACGCCCGGCCTGGCCGAATCGTGGACCGTCAGCCCCGATGCGACGGAGTATGTCTTCCGCCTGCGGCGCGGAGTTCGCTTCCACAACGGCCAGGAGTTCACGTCTGCCGACGTCAAGGCCAAGTTCGAGCGGGCCCGGGACCCGGAGTCGGGGCACACCAACCAACGGTATTACACTTCCATCGCCAGCATCGAGACTCCTGACCCATACACCGTGATCTTCCGGATGTCCGAGCCCGACGCGGAGTTTTTGTACAACTTGGCCCGCCCCGACTCGGTCATCGTCCCGGCGGGAACCGAAGACACCCAAGGCGTTCATCCCGTAGGCACCGGGCCGTTCCGGTTCGTCGAGTGGGTGCGGGGCAGCCACGTGCGGCTGGAGCGGTTTGAGGACTACTGGAACCAGCCACTGCCGTATCTTGACAGCGTCACGTTCCGCTTCATCACAGACCCCAATACCCAGGTGGCAGCGCTTTTGGCCGGCGACATCGACGCGGTGACCGGCGCGGTTACGGCCGAGCAAGCGCTGCGGGTCCAACAGGCCGGCGGTTTCCAGGTGATCCAAGGTCCCACCACCAACACGGTCATTTTGGCCATGAACAACTCCCGTCCGCCGCTGGACGATGTGCGGGTGCGCCGGGCCATCACTCACGCGATCAACCGGGAAGAAGTCATGATCGGGGCGGAGTTCGGGTTCGGCACACCCATCGGCTCCCACATGACCCCGGCTGAGCCGTATTACGCCGACATGACCGGCGTAACCCCGTATGATCCGGATCGAGCTCGGGCCTTGCTCGCCGAGGCCGGTTACGCCGATGGCCTGGAGCTCACCTTGAGCCTGCCTGTATCGTACACGTACGCCCTGCGCAGCGGCGAGATCGCCGCCGGGCAGCTGGCGCGGGTGGGCATCCGGGTCAACATCGAATTGGTCGAGTGGAGCACGTGGCTGTCGCGGATTTTCGGGCAAGCCGACTACGACTTGACGGTCATCGGCCATGCGGAGCCGATGGACATCGGCATCTACGGCAACCCCGACTATTACTTCCGCTACGACAGCGCGGCCGTGCGGGAACTGCTGGCCGAGGCAAAACGGGTCGGCGACGAGGAGCGCCGCCGGGAGGTGTATGCCCAAATCCAGCGGCAGCTCGCGGAAGACGCGGTCAACGTTTGGCTCTACGCCCGGCCCTACTTCATCCTCAGCCGGGCCGACGTCGACGGGTGGTGGGACCGGTTGCCGATGGTCATCACCGACGTCACTGAGGTTCACTTCAGCCGTTGAAGCCGCCCCGCCGCCCCTGGGGCGGGTTGACCCCGGGGGCGGCGATCCCGGGGGCGACGGCCCCCGGCCAAGCAACCGGAGCAGAGGAGCAATCGCCCGCAGATGCAAGCGTACCTGGTGCGGCGGGCCATCACGTTCGTCATCACCGCGTGGCTCGCAGCTTCCATCGCCTTCGCCACCTTACTGGTCATCCCCGGCGACCCGGCTCGGATCATCCTCGGGTTTGACGCAAGCCCCGAGGCCGTGGCCGCCCTCGAACGCCAGTTAGGGCTCGACCTGCCTCCGCTGGTTCGTTACGGGCAATGGCTCAGCGATCTAGCCCGCCTCGATCTGGGCACGTCTCTCGTCTACCAGATGCCAGTGGGCCAGTTGATCCGGGAGCGCCTGCCGGTGACGCTGCCCCTCACCGCCATGGCCCTGGCCATCGCGGTGGCGATAGGGGTGCCTTTGGGTCTTTTTGCCGCCACCCGGCGCGGCGGCGCCGCGGACTTGCTGGCCATCGCGTTTGCCCAGGCGGGCATCGCCACGCCCTCGTTTTGGCTGGGCATCTTCCTGATTCTCATTTTTGCGGTCCGGCTCCGGTGGCTGCCAGCCGGCGGTTTCACCCCCTGGACCCAAGATCCTGAACGCACTCTCCTCTCCTTGATCTTGCCCGCAGTCGCCTTGGGAGCGTCCCGGGCGGCGTCGCTGACCCGCATCGTGCGGTCGTCGGCTCTAGAGGTGCTGTCCGCGGATTTCGTCCGGACGGCCCGGGCCAAAGGGGTTCCGGAGGGCCGGGTGATCCGGCGCCATGTGCTGCGCAACGCCCTGGTCGCGGTGTCGACCGTCATCGCCCTTGAGGTGGGGCAACTGCTGGCCGGGGCCATCATCATCGAATCGGTGTTCGCCTTGCCTGGCCTTGGAGCCCTCGTTCTCAATGCGGTAAGCAACCGCGATTTCCCGCTCGTGCAAGGAATCGTCATTTGCCTGGCGGCCGGCATTCTGGTCTTGAGCTTGATCACGGACGTGTTGTATGCATATTTGGACCCGAGGATTCGATACTCATGAACCGGCACCGTTGGCTAAGACATCACTGGAATTTGGCGGCCGGCCTTGTCATCCTGGGCCTGCTTTTGGGCTCGGCCGGCCTGAGCTTCTTATACGTTCCGCATGATCCGAACCGCACCAACATAGCCGACCGGTTCGCGCCTCCTAGCGACCGTTATCTCCTGGGAACCGACCAGTACGGCCGGGACCTCCTGAGCCGCATGGTGGTCGGCAGCCGGACCGCCATCCGGGTAGGCGTCGTCGCGGTGGCCATCGGGCTCGGGATCGGCTTGCTTGTGGGCGGCATGGCCGCGTACTCCGGGGGATGGATCGATGAGATCCTGATGCGCATTATGGACGCGGTGGCCGCATACCCGCCGCTGCTTTTGGCCATTCTGTTCGCTTCCATCCTGGGACCCGGCGACATAAGCGGCATGCTGGCCATAGGCGTGGCCACCGTCCCCGTCTTCGCCCGCCTTACCCGGGCCAGCTTCCTGGCGCTGGTCGAATCCGAGTTCGTCCAGGCGGCCCGGGCTGCGGGAGCCGGGACGGCCCGCGTGATCTGTCGGCACCTGTTGCCCAACGGAGCCGCGGTGCTGCTGGTCCAGGCGACGACCACCTTTGCCAACGCGCTGCTGGCCGAGGCGGCCCTCAGCTACTTGGGCCTCGGCACCCAGCCGCCCCATCCCAGCTGGGGCCGGATGTTGCGGGAAGCGCAAGACTTCTTGATCTTCTCCCCTTATCCTGCTGTCTTCCCTGGCCTGGCCATCGCCGTTACCGTCCTGGGGTTGAACTTGCTTGGCGACGGGCTGCGGGATGTGCTGGACCCCAAAACCCGGAGCAGCGCCGCACGAAGGGTGTAGGAACAGGGGCAAAACATCCGCCGCGATGCCGGGAAACCGGGGAGCGCTTAGCCGCCATCCCGGCTTCCCGGCATCCCCCGCCCGACCGACTGGCCGGTTACCGCTTCAGGTATCTCTCAGGGTTCACGGATTGCCCGCGATAGCGGATTTCGAAGTGGATATGGGGTCCCGTTGAGTTGCCTGTATTGCCGCTGTAGGCGATGATGTCGCCCCGCTTGACACGCTGGCCGACCCGGACAACAAGCCGCGAGTTGTGGGCGTAGCGGGTCTCAACGCCGTTTCCGTGCTGGAGAATGACGATCAAGCCGTAGCCGCCCATGGAGCCCGCGTAGCTCACGGTCCCGGCGCCTGCTGCCCGCACTGGGGTTCCCGTCGGCACGGCGATGTCCAATCCGTGGTGCATGCGGCCCCAGCGCATCCCGTAACGGGAGGAAATGCGGCCTTGAGCCGGCCAGTCGAAGTTGCGCAGCAGGCGGCCGTTGCTGTCGACCAGCGCCTCCCGCCGCAGCGCGACCGCCTGAGCTTGTCCGCCCGGAATAAACAGCCGTTCGTTGACTTGCAGGCGGCTCGGATCCGCGAGGCCGTTGGCCGCGACAATGTCGTTCATCGGCACCTGGTATGTGCGGGCAATGTCCCACAGACTTTCGCCGCGCCGCACGGTGTGCAAAGCTCCGGGCATCGTGAGGATCGTCAACTTCTCCCCGACCTGAAGCCGGTCGATATCCGTCAGGTCGTTGGCGGCGACGATGGTATCGACGTCGATGCCGTAGCGGCGCGCGATGTCCCAAAGCGTCTCCCCGCGAGCGACAGTATGCGTCAAAATGGCCGGTCGCGGCGGCCCTGCCTCTTCGGCCGGAGGCTCGTCCGATGAACTGGCGCTCGTCTCCTCAAGCAGCGGCTCGGCCGAAGCGATCGGCTCGCCCGCCGGCTCGAGGGACGCTCCCGGAGCATCCGCCGCCTTCACCGGCTCGGCCCACGCGGCCGCTATCTCCTCCTCAGGACCGCCTAGGCCCAGCGGCTTTCGGGTTTCGCCGCCCAACGTGGAAGCCATGAACAAAAGGCCCAACAGGAATAGCACCGCCGCGTGGCGCAACGACTTGGGCACTTGTCATCCTCCCGGCCGTGGACATCCTTGCGCCCCAAGATGCGACAACGAGACCGCGTTCGACGTGCCGCCGCCAATCCCTGCCCGGGCAGCGGCTAGGGAGCGGGCCGATTATGCCCGCGCGTTTTCTGCGAACGGAGAATGCAGCACCAGCTCGATGAACTCCGCGTTGTTGGGCGTGTTGGTCAGCCGCTCGATGAGCAGATCGGTCGTTTCCGCGGTGCCCAGGGAACCCAAAAGCTTGCGGAGGAGGAACATCGTCTCCAGCTCCCGCTCGGACAGCAAAAGCTCCTCCTTGCGGGTTCCGGACTTGTAAATGTCGATCGCGGGGAAGATGCGGCGCTCCGCCAGGCGGCGATCCAAGTGGAGTTCGCAGTTGCCGGTCCCCTTGAACTCCTCGTAGATGACATCATCGGCCCGGCTTCCCGTTTCGACCAGCGCCGTCGCGATGATGGTCAGGCTCCCGCCTTCCTCAATGTTTCGGGCGGCCCCGAAAAACCGCTTCGGCCCCCGCAGCGACGCCGGATCGACACCGCCGGTTAGGGTCCGGCCGCTGGGCGGAACGACGAGGTTGTACGCCCGGGCCAGGCGAGTGACGCTGTCCAGCAATATGACCACATCCCGGCCGTGCTCCACCAGACGTTTGGCGCGCTCCAAAACCAGTTCCGCAACCCGCACGTGGTTGTCCGGCGGCTGGTCGAACGTGGAGGCGATGACCTCGCCATCCACCGACCGCTCCATGTCGGTGACTTCCTCCGGCCGCTCGTCGATGAGCAGCACGATGAGCTCGATTTCCGGGTGGTTGACGGAAATGCTGTTGGCGATCTTTTTGAGAACCGTGGTCTTGCCGGCTTTCGGCGGGGCCACAATCAACGCCCGCTGGCCCTTGCCCAGCGGCGCGATGATGTCGATGAGCCTTGTGGCCACGTCTTTCTGTCCCTCGACCTCAAGCCGGATCCGTTCGTCCGGGTAGACCGGCGTCAGGTCATCAAACAAAGCGCGGCGCATCGCCTGCTCGGGATCGAGAAAATTGACGGCCACTACCTTTAACAAGGCGTAATAGCGCTCGTTGTCCTTGGGCGGTCGTACCTGGCCGAGAACGACGTCGCCGGTCCGCAAATGAAACCGGCGAATCTGTGACG
Source organism: Bacillota bacterium (assembly GCA_017656145.1). GTDB lineage: Bacteria > Bacillota > Limnochordia > Limnochordales > ZCTH02-B6 > JACDOI01. The sequence goes on from JACDOI010000029.1 coordinate 16,553, forward strand.
GCGAGACGTAGACGTCTTCCTGGCTCGGACTGTACCCGTGCACCCGCAGAAACCCGTATCCGTCGGGCAGTACCTCCAACACGCCTTGGGTGAACAACAGGCCGTCCTTCTCCGTTTCCCGGCGCAAGATCTCCATGATAAGAGCATTCTTGCGCAATTTGCTGTAGCCGTTGACCTCCAGCTGCCGCGCGATCTCTTGCAGCTCACCGGTGGTCTTGGCTTGAAGCTCGGCGATATTCATGCCGAATCCTCCTCGGAAAGACCCCATGCGGGCATAGAAATTCCCTTGGGCAGTGCAGATTTGACCGGGATCATGACGCACTCACGGGGATTCCTCAAGGTCAAGCTCGCTGAACTGGCTGCGCAGGACTATACCGGACGGCAGGCCCGCCGGCGGTTGGTTTTCGCTGTCTTGGGTCCAATTCCTGCCAATGGGCCGGCAAATTCCAGGCATGACCGCCGGGAAGCGCGCGGCCGGCCATCATACGGCCGGTCTGCGAAATCACCGGCCGCGTCGCGTACCCCGCGCCGCGCGTCCCCCCGGCTCGCCGCACTATCAGTATGGGAAGAAAGCAAGCCGCTTTATTCCTGATCTTATTCTCGCAGGTTGCGCTGGAAGTCCTCCGGCTTCACGTTTTCGAGGAACCGGCGGAACTGCTCCATCTCGTCATCGGTCTTCTTGTTGCTGATGACGGCCCGGGCGGCAACTTCCTCGGTTACGTAAATCGGCGCGTCCGCCCGCAGGGCGAGTGCGATGGCATCGCTCGGCCGGGCGTCGATGTCCACAACGCCCTTTTCCGTCTTCAGCTGCAGCCGGGCGTAGTAAACCTCTTCCTTGAGGTCGCTGATGACGACCCGCTCGACCTTCGCGTTGAGCTGATCGAGGATGTTTTTAAGCAAGTCGTGGGTCATGGGCCGCTGGGGCTTGTTGCGGTCGATCTCTGAGCTGATAGCTTGAGCCTCCGCAGGCCCGATCAGGATGGGGATGAACCCGGATTCCTCCATGTCGGTGATGACGACAACGGGGATCAGCGTGTTCTGGTCCAAGCCGACGACCTTGACTTTCATCCTGACCATGGAGCCTCACCCCTCGGGCAACTTTGGTCTTTATTATATCAGACGGCCCACCCTTATTCCACACGCTGCCCGATGGTCGCCTCACTGCGGGCCAGTGCGGCACCGACGAACGACTTGAAGAGCGGGTGAGGCCGGTTGGGGCGCGACCGCCACTCCGGATGAAACTGGCTCGCGACGAACCACGGATGGTCACGCCGCTCGATGGCCTCCACACGCTGCCCGTCCGGCGACGTGGCGGAGAAAACGATGCCCGCCCTTTCGAGGATTGGCCGATATTCGTTGTTCACTTCGTACCGGTGGCGGTGCCGCTCAAAAAACACCGTCGCGCCGTACGCCTCGGCCACCCGGCTTCCCTCCTCGGCCCGGCACTCAAGCCTTCCCAGCCGCATCGTGCCGCCCATGCCGTCGATCTCCCGCTGATCGGGCATGAGATCGATGACCGGATGGGGTGTGGCCGGGTCGAACTCGCGGCTGTGGGCACCGGCCAGGCCGGCGAGGTGGCGAGCCGTTTCGACCACCGCAAGCTGCAGGCCGAGGCAGATGCCCAGAAATGGAACATTGTTCTCCCGGGCCCAGCGGATAGCTGCAATCTTCCCCTCGATCCCCCGGCTTCCAAAGCCGCCGGGAACCAGCACGCCGTCTGCGCCCGCCAGGAGTTTCGCCGGGCCTTGAGCCTCCACGTCCTCGGAGGAGACCCACAGAATGTCCACGGCGGCTCCGAAGCTTGCGCCCGCGTGGGTCAAAGCCTCGCACACGCTCAAGTACGCGTCGGGCAAAGAGACATACTTGCCCACCAGCGCGATGCGCACCCGTTGCTCGGGGTTCCGGATGCGGGCCACCGTTTCCCGCCACTCCCGCAAGTCCCGCTCGCCCGCGGGAAGCCCCAACCGCTCCAACACCAAGGTGTCCAGGCCCTCCTGCTCCAGCAGCAGGGGCACCTCGTAGATGGTGTCGGTGTCCACGTTGGGAATGACGGCCTCGGGCGCCACGTCACAAAACAAAGCCACCTTCTCCCGGATCTCGCGGGAGATGGGCTTTTCCGACCGGCAGACGATGATGTCAGGCTGGATGCCGATGCTGCGCAGCTCCTTGACGCTGTGCTGGGTCGGCTTCGTCTTGAGCTCGCCCGCAGCCCGCACGTACGGCACCAGCGTCACGTGGATATACAGGCAGTTGTCCCGCCCGAGCTCGGATCGAAGCTGGCGGATGGCCTCCAAAAACGGCAAGCTTTCAATGTCGCCGACGGTGCCGCCCACCTCGATGATGACCACGTCCAGGCCGGGCTGGATCTTCGCCAGGCGCAGGATCTGCTCTTTGATCTCGTTGGTCACATGGGGAATGACCTGTACGGTGGCGCCGAGAAAGTCGCCCCGCCGTTCCTTGGTCAGCACCGACCAATAGATGCGGCCCGCGGTGAGGTTGTTGTCCCGGCTGAGATCGACGTCGATGAACCGCTCATAATGGCCCAAATCCAGATCGGTCTCGGCCCCGTCGTCGGTCACAAACACCTCACCGTGCTGCAGCGGGCTCATGGTGCCGGGATCCATGTTGATGTACGGATCCATCTTGAGAATCGTCACCGAAAGCCCGCGGCTTTTGAGCAGCCGCCCCAAAGAAGCCGCTGTAATCCCTTTGCCAAGACCAGAAACTACGCCACCGGTGATGAATACGTATCTCGGCATCGAAACTATCCCTCCTCAAAACCGGCCGCCAAACAACCGCGCGCAAGGCCGACGGCCTTGCGCCCCATGGCGCGCCGTGACCGCCGCGAGAAGCCCGCGGCAAACCGCCTTCCGGGCCTCCCGGGAGCCGGAGGGCGGTCTTGCACTTTTCACATCTGCTCCGGTGCGTCGATCCCCAAGATGCCCAAGACGTTGGCCAGCACCTGCCGGGTGGCCGCGCACAGCGCCAGCCGCGCGGCGGTGAGCCCCGCCTCCTCCCCTAGCACCCTGCAGCGGGTGTAGAACACGTGGAACGCGGAGGCCACTTCGTGGGCGTACCGGGTCATGCGGTGCGGTTCTCGCCGCAAGGCGGCCAGCTCCACCTCATCGGGAAACTCCGCGAGCTTCCGCAACAGATCCCGCTCGGGCTCGGACGCGAGGCGCTCCAGGGGCGCCTCGGACAGCGTCCCGCCCGCCGCGTCCAAGCCGGACTCTTGGGCTTGCCGGAAAAGACTGCAGAGACGAGCGTGGGCGTACTGGACATAGTAGACGGGGTTGTCGCTAGTCTTGAGGTTCGCCAGATCGAGGTCGAACTCCATCTCCGAATCGATGGAACGCATAACGAAGAAGTAGCGGGCCGCGTCCACGCTTACCTCGTCCAGGAACTCGGCCATGTCCACGATTTCGCCCCGGCGCTTGGACATCCGCACCTCTTCTCCCCCGCGCACCAGGTGCACCATGTGGAGGTACAGCACCTCAAGCGCCTGCGGATCGAATCCCAGCGCCGACAGGGCCGCCTTGAGCCGCACGTGGTAGCCGTAATGGTCCCGGCCCAGCAAATCGATGAGCAGGTCGTATCCCCGCTCCAGCTTGTTCACGTGATACGCGATGTCGGGCACGACGTAGGTGTACTCGCCGTCGGCCTTGACCAGCACCCGGTCTTTGTCGTCGCCGAACCGGGTGCTCGCAAGCCACAGGGCGCCGCCGTCGCGGTACGTGTGGCCCGCGTCCGACAAGCGCCGCACCACCTGCTCGGGCCCTCCCGCGGCCCGGATCTCGCTTTCGAAATACCACCGATCGTACTCTACCCGGTAGCGGCGCAAAACTTCCCGCTGCCGTTCCACAAACTTCTCGACAGCAAACCGGGCAAGCCGCGAGAGCCACGCCTCATACTCCGGATCGGTTCGCCACGAGGCCGGACCGGCCCCATCCCGCTCCCCGTCTTTGGTTGTGGGGGCGGAGGAATTCGCCTCGTTTGCCGGTGCTGCCGGTTCCCACGGCGGCGGGCCTGCGGGCCGTCCTGCGGTTCCGTGCTCCCGCAAAAACTCCCGGGCTACGTCGATAAGGTACTCGCCGGCGTATGCGCCTTCCGGAAGGCGAGCGTCCTCCCCCAAAAGCTGGCGAATCCGAACGTCCATGGCAGCGCCCAGCATTCGAACTTGGTTTCCGGCGTCGTTGACGTAAAACTCCCGATCGACCCGGTATCCCGCCCACATCAGGATGTTGCTGAGCACGTCTCCGACCGCGGCGTGGCGAGCGTTGACGACGTTGAGGGGACCCGTCGGGTTGGCGCTGACGAATTCCACCAGCACCCGGCGGCCTTCGCCCGCCCGGCTCTTGCCGTAATCGGGTCCGGCGGCCAGAATCGCTCTCAAGGTTTCGATGAGCCACTCGTCCCGCAGAAAGAAGTTGATGAAGCCGGGGCCGGCCACCTCGGCCCGCTCCACCAGCGTCCCACTGAGGTTCAAGTGGCGGGCCGCCGCCTCAGCCAGCATCCGGGGAGCCGTGCGGGCTTCCCGGGAGAGCACCAGGGCGGCGTTGGTGGCCCAGTCGCCGTGGGCCCGGTCTTTGGGCCGCTCGACGGAGATCTCGTCCGGTGAAACGTCCCGGGAAAGCGTCACCTCGCCGGCAAAACGGGCCTGGTTGATGGCCTCGGCTACCAGCTCCCGGATTTGCGCCCGCACTCGGGCCACCACGTTCATGCCCGTCCACTCCCGAAACAGAGGATAGCCTCCCGAACCAATTTGGCCGCCAGCATCGCGGTGATATCGCCCGCGTCCTGCGGCGGGCACACCTCCACCACATCCATGCCCACAATCCGCAGGTCCCGCAGCCGGTACAAGGCGGAAAACAGTTCCGCCGGGCTTATCCCGCCCGGCTCGGGCGTTCCCGTGCCCGGGGCGAACCCGGGATCCACGACGTCAATGTCCACCGTCAGATACACCGGCCCGTCGCCCACCGCGGCGACGACGTCGTCCAGCGCGTCCAGCACCCGCATGGGGAAAAACCGGGTCCGCTCCCGGCCGAAGGCGAACTCCTCCCGGGTGCCCGAGCGGATGCCGAGCTGGAACACGCGTTCGAAGCCCACCACCTCTCCCACGCGCCGCATGACCGTCGCGTGGGACCGGTGAAGCCCCTGGTAATCATCGCGCAAGTCCGCGTGGGCGTCAAACTGGATGACGGCCAGATCCGGGTAGGTTTGGGCCGCCGCCCGCACCGCCGCCAGCGTCAGCAAGTGCTCGCCGCCCAGGACGACGGGCAACCGGCCGCAGGCGGTAAGCCGGGCGAGAGCCCTTTCAATGCGCTCCAGGGCGGTGCCCGCATCGCCGAAGGGCAAGTCCAGATCGCCTGCATCGAAAAACGGCGTCTCGGACAGTTCGCGGCCCAGGGCCGGGCTGTATTCCTCAAGGCCGTCGCTCACATCCCGGATGCGAGCCGGGCCAAACCGGGTGCCCGGCCGGAACGAAACGGTGACGTCCAGCGGTGCGCCCAGTAACACTACCCGGGCTTCCGGATCGTTCGCCGCGCCCAAAAACCGCTTCTGCGCCAGGGTACCGGGGACAGGACCGGCCGGCATGTCAGACCCCGTCCCCCACCGCGGCGGCTTCCCCCACCAGTTGCCGGACGAACGGGGGCAGGCGGAAGGCGGCGTGATGAATCTCCGGGCAGTAGTACCGGGTGTCCAGGGGCGGGATGGAAGCCGGGTCCACCGCCAGCGGGTCATAGCGCCGGGAGCCCACGGTAAAGCTCCACAGGCCGCTCGGGTACGTCGGGATGTTGGCAAGGTACAGCCGCGTCACGGGAAACGACGCCCGGATGCCGGCCTGCGTGCGCCGGATCAACTCCTGATTGAAAAAGGGCGACTCGGTCTGGGCGACCATCAGCCCGTCTTCCCGCAGGGCGTTGCACACGTCCCGATAAAACTCGGGGCTAAACAAGCCCACCGCGGCGCCGACAGGTTCGGTGGAATCGATCAGGATGACGTCGTAGGCTTCCTTGGCGTTTCGGATGTGCTCCACGCCGTCGCCGATCTCGATGCGCACCCGCGGGTCCGCAAGCCCCCGGCTGATGGAGGGCAGAAACTCGCGGGCAGCCTCCACCACCCGGCCGTCAATCTCGACGAGCACCGCTTCTTCCACGCTTGGGTGCTTCAACACTTCCCGGATAGTGCCCCCATCTCCGCCGCCGATGACCGCCACCCGCCGCGGCCGGGGATGGGTGTTCATCGCGACGTGGACGATCATCTCGTGGTAGACGAACTCGTCCGCCTCGGTCGTCTGCACCATCCCGTCCAGCACCAGCATGCGGCCGAATTGTTCCGTCTCGAGAACCGCCATGTGCTGGTACCCCGTGTGCTCCTCCAGCAGCGTGCGCCGCACCTTGCACGTGATGCCGACCGAAGAAGTCTGTTTCTCAGTAAACCATAGTTCCATCGCAAAAAGGCCCGCCTGCCGCTGCAAGCGGGCCCTCCACCTCCCGGCGCATGCCCTATCAGTACCAGAGCGCGACGGCCGCGAACGCGCAGCCGCACTTCTCTACCTGGTGCTCCGCACTCTTAAAAACCGTCTTTCGCAACTCCATGCCCCGCGCCTTGAACGCCTCTTCGATCATCCGCTTGACGGCGGCTTCGGCCTCGGCCGCGGTGCCCTTTCCTTCCCACTCCATGATGACGCCAAACGTGTTGTCGCTAAAGCCGATCCCTACCGCAGCCGCGATGCGCTCACCCGGCACATCGCTGGTGATGTAGCCGTAGGCGGTCGGCGTCAGCGACCCGGGCGGAATGTCCAGCCGTTCCGCGAATTCGGCCCCCGGCGGCAGGATGCTGCTCACCCGAATCAGGTTCAGGTTTCCGATCCCGCTTGCCAGCAACGCGTTGTCAAACGCGTTGAGAGGGGTGGGACCTTCAGCGGCGCCAGATACTAAAGTGAATTTTTTCGGCGTAGGCAGCACCTGCTCGCTGACCTCCTAGTGGACGACGTATGCACATGAGCTAGTATATCAGAAGACCTGGCGCGTGCAATCCTTCCTGATCACGAGCGGCCGAAAAATCTCTCGATCTCCGCTGCTGCCGATTCGGGGCTGTCGGACGCGTGCACGATGTTGTAGGGCAGCTCCACTGCAAAATCGCCCCGGATAGTTCCAGGTGCCGCTTCCAAGGGATTTGTGGCCCCGACCAAGTTCCGCACATGCCGCACCGCGTCAGGCCCCTCCACGACCGCCATGGCCACCGGCCCCGAGGTGATGTACTCCACCAGCTCACCGAAGAACGGCTTCTCCCGCAAGTGCGCGTAATGTTCCTCCGCCTGCTCGGTCGTCACCCTTCCCATGGCCAGGCGGGTAATCTTGAGGCCCTTGCGCTCAAACCGGGCCAAAACCTCGCCGATCAGTCCTCGGGCCACGCCTTCGGGCTTAACCATCACAAATGTCCGTTCCATGCTCTCTCGACCTCCTGGTGCGTCTTCAATTGCTGTTGTCATGGGCGAATGGAATCGTCAGTCGTAATCCTCGAACGCCTCGGTCAACACGGGGCGCAAGTCGGGGGGCGGAAGCACCTCGGCATCGCCCGACAGGATTTCCTGGCCGTGCTGGTTGCGGCCCACAATCTTCAGCCGCGCCCGCCCCCGGCTCCGGTCGATGCCGACCACTTCCACGTCGATGGTGACGGTGTCGCCGCACCGCACCGGGTGAAGGAAGTGAAGCGACTGGGACAGGCTTATGGTTCCCGGCCCTGGAAGCCGCTCGGTAATGCTTGCGAACACATAGCCGGCCAAGAGCACGGCGGGCACCACCGGCCGGCCGAAGGGGGTGCGGGCGGCGTAGTTGCGGTCCAGGTAAATAGGATTCAGATCGCCGGTCGTCCCCATGTATAGCAGCACTTCCCGCTCGGTGACCCGGCGGGTCAAGGAGGCGCGCTGTCCGACCGCCAGTTCCTGCAGGCGCCAGCCCCCCGGTCGTTTTCCGGCCCCGGACTGCATCGGGCATCCCTCCGGTCAGTCTAGCGCCCGGCCGGCCGCTTCCCGAAACGCCTCACCGGCTGCGGCAACGGTCCGTTCCAACTGTTCCGGGCCGTGCGCGAGCGAAACGAACGCGGTTTCAAACTGGGCGGGGGGCAAGTACACCCCTCGGGCCAGCATCCCGTGGAAGAACGCCGCGTACAGGCGGCCGTCGGCCCGGCGGGCACTGTCATAGTCTGTAACCTCTTCTCCGGTGAAAAACAGCCCCAGGCATGAGCCGACCCGCGTGACGCGCAACGGCACGCCGGCTTCCCGGGCCTGTTGGGCCAGGCCTTCCGCCAGCGTTCGTCCGGATTCTTCCAGCCGCTCGTACACCCCTTCTTCGGTCAATACCTCCAGCGTGGCCGCGCCTGCGGCCGCAGCCAGCGGGTTGCCCGACAATGTGCCCGCTTGATAGACGGGCCCGGCCGGGGCCACAAGTTCCATGATGTCCGCCCGGCCGCCGTACGCGCCAATGGGCAGTCCGCCCCCGATCACCTTCCCCAGGCATGTGAGGTCCGGCTGCACCCCGTACAATGCCTGCGCTCCGCCCCGCGCCACCCGGAAACCGGTGATTACCTCGTCGAAAATCAAAAGCGTCCCGTGGCGGGCGGAAAGCTCCCGCAGGCCCGCCAAAAATCCCGGCCGGGGCGGGATGAGGCCCATGTTGCCGGCAACCGGTTCGACGATGACCGCAGCGATCTCGTCCCCGTGCTGGTCGAACAATCGCTCCACCGCGGCCAAGTCGTTGTACGGGGCGATGATGGTCTCCGCGGCCACCGCCGGCGTAACGCCGGGACTGTCGGGCACCCCGAGGGTAGTTGCCCCCGAACCTGCCTGGACCAAGAGGCCGTCGACGTGCCCGTGGTAACATCCGGCGAACTTGACGATGCGGTTCCGGCCCGTGAACGCCCTGGCAAGGCGCAGGGCGCTCATGGTCGCTTCGGTGCCGGAGTTGACCAGGCGCACCCGCTCCACCGATGGTACGGCCTCGACGATGAGCTCGGCCAGGCGCAACTCCCACCGGTTCGGCGCGCCAAAGCTGGTCCCCAAAGCGGCCGCCCGCCGGACGGCTTCCACGACCTTCGGGTGGGCGTGGCCGAGGATCAGCGGTCCCCACGAGCCGACGTAGTCGATGTACGACCGGCCGTCCAGGTCCCAGATGAGGGCCCCGTCACCCCGCTCGATAAACAGCGGTGTCCCCCCCACCGCCCGGAATGCCCGCACCGGGCTGTTGACGCCGCCGGGCATGAGCCGGCACGCCCGGATGAACGCTTCCCGGGAGCGGGGAAACGGCCCGGGCCCGGAAAACTCGGTGCTCACAAGCCATCCTCCTCCAGCCAACGGCACGCCTCCACCGCGTGGTAAGTGAGGATAAATCGGGCGCCAGCCCGCTTGATGGCTAGCAGGCTCTCAAGCACCACGGCCCGCTCGTCGAGCCATCCCGCCTGCGCGCCCGCCTTGATCATCGCGTACTCGCCGCTCACGGCGTAAGCCGCCACCGGCACGTCGAACCGGGCGGCCACCGCTGCGATGACGTCCAAGTACGCCAGGGCCGGCTTGACCATGACGATGTCGGCGCCCTCCTGAACGTCCAGGGCCACTTCCTGGAGCGCCTCTCGCCCGTTGGCCGGATCCATCTGGTAGGTGCGCCGATCGCCAAACCTCGGGGCTGAGTCGGCCGCCTCCCGAAACGGCCCGTAAAACGCCGAGGCGTATTTGGCCGCGTAGGACAAAATCGCGACCTGGGAGTAGCCCTCCTGGTCCAACGCCCGCCGGATGGCCCCAACCCGCCCGTCCATCATGTCCGACGGAGCGACCACGTCGGCCCCAGCCCGGGCATGGGACACCGCCGTGGCCGCCAGCCTCTCGAGGCTTGCGTCGTTGTCCACCCGGCCGTCCCGGATGACGCCGCAGTGGCCGTGGTCGGTGTACTGGCAAAGGCAGACGTCGGTCATCACCACCAGCTCAGGCGCGGCATCCTTGATGCGGGCCACCGCTTCCTGCACCGGACCGTCATCCCGCCACGCGTGGCTGCCTTCAGGGTCTTTGCTCGCGGGAAGGCCGAACAAGATGACGGCCGGCACCCCTGCCTCATGAGCCCTCCGGGCTTCGCCGGCCGCCAGATCCGGCGAGCGGCGCAACACCCCCGGCATGGCCTCGACGGCCTCGGTCCGATCCCGGCCGGCGACGACGAACAACGGGTACACGAAGTCGGCCGGATCAAGCCGAACCTCTCGCACAAGCCGCCGCAATCCCTCCGATTCCCGCAACCGCCGCAACCGCTGCTCAGGAAACCCCACGACCCATCGCCCCCTTTTGCCGGTACGCGGCCAGCGCCCGCACAAGCCCGGCCACCGTGTACTCCTCCGCTATCACGTCCACCTCAAAACCCCGTTCCCGCGCCGCCGCCGCCGTGACGGGCCCGATGCAACCGATCACCGTTCCCGAAGCCAACGCTTCCGAGACGGCCCGACCTTCCCGCCCGCGCGCGGCCAAAAGGCGGCAAAACCCTTCCACCGTCGAAGGGCTGGTGAACGTCATCGCCTGGATGCGGCCCTGGGCGAGCTGCTCTAGCACTGCCGGCGCCTCAGGCGCATCCGCGGGTACCGTCTCGTACGCGGCAACCACGTCCACGTTCGCCCCCAAGGCTCGCAACCCTTCAGGCAACACCGGCCGGGCCCGGGCAGCCCGGGGCAACAGCACCCGGAGGCCTGCCCACTGGGCCGCGCCGGAAAGTGATTTCACCACCGCTTCCGCGACGTACTCGGCCGGGACGACGTCGACCGCCAGGCCCTGGCGGGAAAGGGCGGCCGCGGTAGCCGGCCCGATGGCGGCCAGGCGCGGCCGCTCCAAGGCGCGCGCGGGAATTCCCAACTCGGCCATTCGCCGCACCACCGCGTCGACGGCATTGGCGCTCGTAAAGATCACCCAGTCGTACTGTTCCAGCCGGGCCAAGGCCGCGTCGAGCCGTTCGGGCTCAGGCGAAGGGCTGATGGCGATGACCGGCAGCTCCACCGGCTCGCCGCCGGCCTCGCGGATGAGCCGGCTCAGCTCTCCGGCCTGGTGCTCAGCCCGGGTCACCAGCACCCGCCATCCGGCAAGTCCCGGGCCCGTCCCAGGCCCGCTCGCAGCCCGCCCGGTTCCGGCCGTATCCGTCATCCGCCGCTCCGCCCCTTGGCCAGGCGGGACACGATGAGGCTGAACTCGAACAAGACCAGCAACGGGATAGCCATCAAGACCTGGGAGAACACGTCGGCCGGGGTGAGCAGCGCCGACACGATGAAAATCAGGAAAACCACGTACTTCCGCCGGCTCGCGAGCCCCTGCGGATCCACCACCCCGATGCGGGTCAGAAACACCATCACGATAGGCAGCTCGAAGATGAGCCCCAACGGCAACACCAAAAGCAGGACGAACCCGACGTACGGCGACACCGAAAGCATCGGCTGCATCTGCGCGCCCCCAAAGCCCAAAAGAAACCGCAAGGCGAAGGGCAACATGATCAGGTAGCTGAACGACGCCCCGAGCAAAAACAGCCCGAAGGCCAGCGGGATCAACAGCATGGCCGCCCGCCGATCCCGGGGATTCAGATACGGCGAAATGAAAGCGAGGATTTGCCAGAGCAAGACCGGCAACGCTAAGACGAGCCCGCCGGCCAGCGCCAGCTTCAGCCGGGCGAAAAACGCCTCCGAAGGAGAAAGGAACACAAGCTCCGCGCCAGAAGGCAGCCGGCGCAACATGTCCCCGAGCATGCGCTCGCTGAACACGTACGACACGACGGCGGCCGCGGCGAAGACGGCGAGCGACCGGATAATCCGCCCCCTGAATTCCCCGAGCCGCTCTTGCAAGCCGGCGAACTCGGTGGCCATCTCACCGGCCATGCTCCTTGTTCCCCTTTCGCACGCTCCACAAGGTCAGCTCGTACATCAAAATGAGCGACACGCCCATCATCACCTGGGTCACCGCGTCCGGCGGCGTAAGCACCGCCCCGACGACAAAGGCGAGAACGTACACGAACTTCCTTAGCCGCCTTAGCCCCGCCGCGGTGACGGTCCCCATCCGGACCAGGATCAACAACGCCAGGGGCAGTTGGAACACTAGCCCGAAGGGCAAGGTCACCGAGACAAAAAACGTGACAAACCGGCCGACGGCCAGCACCGGCCGCAGCTCATCGCTGCCGAAGCCCAAAAGAAACCGCAACGCCACGGGATACACCCCGAAGTACGCGAAGGCGATTCCCGCAGCAAACAGCGCCAGCGAGGCCGGAAGATACCGGCCCAGCAGCCGGCGCTCATGGGGAAACAAGGCCGGCAGCACAAACTTCCACGCCTCAAGCACGATGACGGGCGAGGCCAGCCCGGTTCCAATCATGAGCGCCATCTTGAGATAGCTCGTGAACGCCTCGGCCGGCGCCACGAACACGAACGGGCCGCCCGCGTCCTCGGCGAACCGGTCAAGCAGAGCCGGAACGAAAAACCAACCTACGGCGGTGCCCGCCGCAAGGGCCGCCAGGGAGACCAGGATGCGGCGGCGCAGCTCCGCCAGATGTTCCTCGGTGGTCATTTCGACCAGCACGTACTCGGAGCCCGGGCTCACCCGTCCACTGTCCGCCACCGATTTCCCGACTCCCACAAGCGCCCTAGTGATCTACCGGCCGGCTGCGCAAAAGGTCCAGGGCATGAGGAAGCAAGTCCGCAATGGCTTCCAAGCTTTCCTCCACCCCTCGGGGGCTTCCGGGCAGATTGACGATGAGCGTCTGTCCCCGCACGCCCGCCACCCCGCGCCCCACCCCCCCCCCGCCCGGTCGCCCCCCGCCGGCAAAACCCCAAACCGCCCGCCAACCCCCCCCCCCGCCGTACCCCCCCCCCAAAGTGGCCCCC
>JACDOI010000030.1 GCA_017656145.1 Bacillota bacterium
CCCGCGCGGGGTGGCGGGGGGCTAAAACCGCGGGGGTTTGGGCCCCCAACGGGGGGGGGGTGGAACGGGGGGCGCCCCGCGCCGCCACACAGATGACCGGACCAATGACGACGAGCCGGGTGTCGATGTGGGCCTCGACGTGGGCTTGAACGAACTCCGGGCAGACAGCGATATCGCTGTCGAGAAAGATGATGAGATCCGCGGCCGCGGCCCGCATCCCGGCGTTACGGGCCGCGGCCCGGCCCCTTTTTGGCTGACGGACGTAGCGCAGCGGGTACGGGACGTCCAGCGTCGAAACCATTTCCCTGGTCCCGTCGGTGGAACCGTCGTCTGCAACCACGACTTCAAACTGATCCGCGGGGAACGTCTGGTTGGCCAGCGACAACAGCGTCCGGCGAAGAAGCTCCCGGCGGTTGTACGCAGGAATGACCACGCTGGCTTTCACGGGCATCGGGCTTCGGCCTCCCCGCGCCACAGGCGGGCGATGGCCCGCGCTATCCGGGCCGCCGCCCCGGGGGGACCCATGCGCTTGCGCCCAGCGGCCGCCATGCGGGCCCGGCGCCCGGGATCCGTCAAGATCGCCGCCACCTCCGCGGCTGCCCCGTCCGGTTCCGCCGGCGCCACAGCCAGCGCTTCTCCCAGCAGGCGCTTTTGGGCCCGAAGAAACCGGGGCCCAAACTGGACCCCCGGCCCGACGAAGGCCACCACCGGCTTGCCCAGTCCCGCAGCCTGTTCGTTGGCGGTTCCCGCAAGGCCTACGACGATATCCGCGCTCCGGATCACGTCCCCGAATCGGCCCTCCACAACCCGGATGCGGGCGGATCCGAGCACAAGCTCCCGCACGTGCCCGGAAACCGGTGGCCGGTTGTGGTCACCCGCTGCGGGCGCCAATGCCGGATCGCAGGCGGATTCGCTCAAGCTCCGCGAGCCGGGGCGAAATCCGGATTCTGTCAAAACCCGTGCGGCCCGATCCCGATCCAATCCGGCGGCCAAGGGCACCAAGCCGAGCACCGGCCCGAGAAGGTCACCGAGCCGGGCGAGCACGGCCGCCAGAGCCCGGAGGTTGACGTACGCATCCGAGCGGCTGCCCGGCAACAGCGCCACCACCGGCTCATCGCCAGGCGCGGCCAACGGCTCGCCCGGCGGTTCCAGCGCGTCCATCATCAAGTTGCCTTCCCACGACGCCGGAACGCCTGCCCGGCAAAGGTCCGCCGCGGTCTTTTCATCGCGGGCGAACACGTGCTGGCAGCGGCGGCGCATCCAGGAACACTCCAGCCGGGAGTGGCCATGGATGTACGACGACTTGGCGGTGGCCACAAGAACCATAGGCCGGCCCGCCGCGGCCCGGCCCGCGACCCATCCAGCGAACGTGTCGCCTACCGCGATGACCCGCTCCGCGGCCCGGGCCCGGCGGCGGACGAAATCCATCTGGCGGCGAAACTGGCGGATGAGGCCCGAACGAAGATCCCGCCAGACGACGGGTAGCTCGGGACGGACAAGACCGCCAGACGGCACCGTGACCCTGGGCCCCGGCACCGCCAGTCCCGCCTCAGACAGCGTGCGGCCCTCGCCCACCAGCGGGACGGCCTCAAGTTCCGCCCAAGGCCAAACGCGTCCGAGGGCCTCGGCCAAGCACACCGCCAGACGATCTTCGCCGTGCCCGTTGGTGACCAAAAGAATGCTCAACGTCCGCCACCGCCACCGGCCGCTTGCCGGGCCGCCCAAAGCAGGCGTTCGGCCACCGTTCCGGCGGCGCCGGCGGGTCCCATGACTTCCCGAAGCTCCCGGGCCATGCGAGCCCGGGCCTTGCCGTCCGCCAGCAGCCGGGCTGCTTCCAAAGCCACATCTTCGGGCCGGAGAAACCCCTTCACTTCCGGAACGATTGCCCGCCCCGCCTTGCGGTTGGGCCACGCGACGAACGGCGCAAGCATGGCCCGGCGGACGACGAGCGCCCGCTTCCACCGGGCGCCCACCCAGGGCAGCCGCTCAAGATAATGGGCAATTCCCGGAAGCGGGATCGTCTCAGCCAAGTTCAAGGGCAGTGCGACCACCATCGGCAACCCCAGGGCAGCCATCTCGGCCGTGTTGCTGCCGGGGATCGTCAGCGCCAGGTCCGCGGCCTGCATGACGTCGTGGGAGTTGCCATGCACCGCCGGCACCTCAAGCCCCCGCTCGGTGACGACTCGCCACCGCTCCCGGTCCCGGACGATCTTGGCCCGGGTCCCCTCCAGACGGGGAACGGGGCGGACGTCCAAATCCGCAGGCGAAACGAACGGAGAAAGACTGACCACGCACTGCAACTCCCGGCGGCCCTCGGCGGCGATCTCCACGGCCCGCAAAAGAAACGGCAACGCCTGCCGGATTTCATACATCCGGCTGCCGGGAAAGACGGCCAGCACGGGCTTGTCGTCGTCAAGTCCGAGTGCGGCCCGGAACTGCGACCGGCCCGTTTGGGGCCGAACCGCGTCGATCATCAGGTCGCCTACGATTCGCACCCGGTCTTCGGGCACCCCCCGCCGCACGACCCGCCTGCGGGCAGCCTCGTCGGGAACGAAAATCTCCTGAAATGAGCGGCCGAACCGGGAACCTCGCTCCATGTAAGCCAAGGCCGGCAACCGCAACCGCCGGGCCAGCCACGCCGCGTGAAACGGGTCCCCACCCAAGTAGAGCAAGGCGCCCCGACCCTTGTCAAACCCCTTCACTTCGGGGATCGTCAAAGCATGCCGCCAGTAGCCGGCCGGGCTGTAGACCCGGTCCACCCCGCCCATCGCGCGGACCACGGCCTCCTCAGCACCGGTGGCGAAGGCGCAGGGGACGAGAAAAACGCTGATACGGGCTTCCGGCGTCCGGGCCCGGACGGCCCGGACCACCGGCGCAAGCCACGTGGACACCTCGCCGGGACTGTTGGCGGTAAACACAAGTTCCATCACGCCATCCCCGCCCGCCCGGCCCGAGCCAGGACCGCCTCCGCCGCCCGGCCCGCGGCGCCCGGCTCGCCCAGGGCCGGCCGCACCTCGGCCAGGGCCCGCCGGACTTCCGCTGCCCGCTCCGGTTCCAACATCGCAAGAAGCTCCCGGGCCATCCGCTCGCCGCTCGCTTCCCCTTGCAACAGCTCCGGCACGATCCGGCGTCCGGCAAGGATGTTGGGCATAGCCTTATGCGGAATTCTGACGAGCCTTTTGGCCAGCTGGAATGTGGCGGCCGACAGCTTGTAGCAGGCTACGTGAGGCACGCCCAGCAGGGCTGCTTCCAGAGTGGCGGTACCCATGCTGATGAGGGCGGCATCCGCAGCATTCAGCACATCATAGGTGCGTCCCTCAACGATGATCACGGGCGGCTCCGCGCCCGGGCCGGCCAGTTGGGACACCGACCGAGCAGTCAGCGTATGGGCTACCGGCAGTGCGAAGCGCGCGCTCGGTCGAGCCTGCCGGATACGGGTGGCCGCATCCATCATCGGTAGCAGCAACTGCCGCAACTCTTGTTCCCGGCTGCCGGGCAACAGCGCCACCAAAATCTCGTCCGGAGCGACGCCCAGTTCCCGGCGGGCTTCGTCCCGGGAAACGGCAGGCCGCACCCGGTCCACCAAGGGATGGCCGACGAATTCCACCTCGGCCCCGGCACGGGCATACGCCTCCGCTTCGAACGGAAACACCGACAAAATCACAACGCCCAACCGGGCCAGCTTGTCCGCCCGGCCCCGCCCCCACGCCCAAACTGTGGGGGCAAAGTAGTAGACGACAGGGATACCCCGCCGGTGCGCCATCTCGGCCAGCCGCATGTTGAAGCCGGGGAAGTCCACGCACACCAGCACATCCGGCCGCCGCTGGTCCATGGCGTCGCCCAACCGCTGAAGAACCCGGCGCAGGACGTGAACGCTCCGCAGGCTTTCCACGAATCCGACAGTGCTCATGCTGGCCGGATTGAACAAGAGCTCGACGCCGGCATCCCGCATCATCGGGCCACCCATGCCGAAGAGCTCCGCTCCCGGCGCTCGCGAAAGAAGCTCCCGCACCAGGTCGGCTCCATGCATGTCGCCGGAAGCTTCGCCCGCGGACAACATGATGCGCACCGCTATTCCTCGCTTTCTTCCACCGCCAGCAGCGCGATGCCCGCCCGCTGGGCTCTTTGGACCAGTTCATCCCGGTCCACAAGGAGCGTCCGCCCTGCCTCCACTGCCAGCACCGCGGCGCCCACCTCTTCCATGGCTGCAAGCGTCTCCTCGCCCACTGCGGGAACCTCGAAATCCGCCGCCCGAGCGCCCTTGACCTTGACCACCACCGCTCCGGGACCGCCCAGCGTCCCGCCCCGGCGGATCGTCGCGTCCGTTCCCTCGGCCGCTTCAAGAGCCAACACGATGCCCTCCTTGACCACCGCGGTCTGCCCCGCGTCCATCCCGTCCGCCAGCAGGCGGGCCACCCGGTAGCCGTATCGGATGTCCTCCCATTCCCGGGCGCTCGGCGCGCGGCCGGCCGAAAACCCTGCGGGAACTAGATAATCGCCGAGCAGTTCCCATTGGGGGCAGACCCGGATCCCCCGGGCGGCGAGGTCCGCGATAAACGCGTCGATGAGCCTGTGATCGCCCTGCCCCGTCCTGGAGGAGATAACCTGGCGCAACGCCTCGTCAAGCCCCTGCCCGTACATGCGCAGCTTGGGAATCTTGCCCATGATGTACAAGTCCCGCACGCCGTGGCCAGCCAGGATCTCGACCACCCGGCCGTAGTCGAAGGACGCGGCGACGCACCGGGCGCCCGCACGCTCAAGCTCAGGGCCAACACCGTCCGCCACCGCCACAGCCACCACCTGCCAGCCCCGTTGCCGAGCAACCCGCACGCCGATGGCGGGAACCCGGCCGCTTCCAGCGACGAGCCCGACGGTCTTCACCAGCCAATGCCCCGCTTCGACTCGAGGATGAATTGAAGGAAATGGTCGCGTTCCTCGGAGGGCGGCACCTGCTCGCGGATCAAGGCCACTGCAGCCTTGAGGTCTCCCCGCGTGCGGTACACTAGCCGAATGGCTCGTTTCAGTTCCAAACGGCGGGCGGAACTGTAGCCCCTGCGCTCAAGGCCGACCGCGTTCAATCCCCGGACCCGGGCCGGATTTCCTGCGACCATCGTGAATGGTGGCACATCTTGCCGCACCGTGCTCATGCCGCCCACCATGGCCAGCCGTCCGATGCGGACAAACTGGTGCACGCCGCACAGCCCTCCCAGCACGGCGTGATCCTCGACCGACACCATGCCCGACAAGGACGCCCCCTGGGTGAGAACGACGCCGTCGCCGATGATGCAGTCGTGGCCGATGTGGGTCATGGCCATGAAATAGTTGTCGTTCCCGATGCGGGTAGCACCCCGGCCGGTAGGCGTTCCGCGGCTTATGGTGACGTAGGCGCCGAACCGGTTGCTGTCGCCCACGATCAGCTCCGTGTCTTCGCCGCGGTACTTGAGATCCTGCGGCTCCATCCCTAGGATGGCACCGGGCCCGACGACGTTGTCCCGGCCCATCCGGGTGCCGCGCAACACCATGGCCCGAGGCCCAAGCCGCGTCCCCGGGCCCAGCTCCACGCCGGCCTCCACGATGCACCACGGGCCGATCTCCACACCGGCCGCCAGGCGGGCCTCAGGATGCACGATGGCGGTCGGATGAACCACCGGCGATTTCTCCGTATCGCAATCAGGCACCGTTCAAATGTCCCTCCACGCGAACATGAGCCCGGCCTCGGCCACGAGTTCGCCGTCCACCCGGGCTTCGGCCTCGACCTTGGCGATGCCTCCTCGAACGCGCTCCACCGTCGCCTCGATCCGCAGCTGATCGCCCGGGACGACCGGTTTCCGAAACCGCGCCCGATCCACCCCGGTGAAAAGCGGCACCGGGTCTCCCTCACTGTGGCTGGCCCGGCGGTCGGAAGGCATCAGGGCCAACCCCGCCACCTGGGCCATCGATTCCAGCACGAGCACGCCGGGCCATATGGGCCGTCCCGGATAATGGCCGGTAAACACGGGTTCGTTGATGGTCACGTTCTTTATCCCTACCGCCCGGCGGTTCGGCTCCAGCTCCACGATCCGGTCAACCATGAGCATCGGATACCGGTGGGGCAACAGCCCCATGATGTCTCTTGCTTCCATCATCTTAACCACCCCTATTCGTCTCCCGCGCCGCCCAGCTGGATGCTGGAGGAGTCGCCGACGTTGAGCCGGGTAAAACTGCCCCGCACGACGGCCCGATGGCCGACCAGCGACGAATCGAGCAGTACCGACGACACCGCCGCACCCTCGTTGACGATGCTGTCGCGGATGATCACGTCCGACAGCTCCGCTCCGCCGGCCACGGACACATACGGCCCGACGACCGAGCGGACGATGCGGGCCCCTTCCTCGATGGCCACCGGCGGGATGATAATGCTGCCCGGAATTTCCGGCGCGGGCGGGTTGGCCAACGCCAGAAGCTCCCGATTGGTCTTGAGCAAGGTGGCGGGATTGCCGCAGTCCCACCAGTCATCGACCGGGAATGTGCCCAATTCCTCGCCCCGCTCCACCATTCGCTGCAGTCCGTCGGTCAGCTGATACTCGCCTTTGACCCGCACGTCACCCGAGATGGTTTCATCCAAGCACGAAAACAGCACTCCTGCCCGCCGGATGTAGTAGATGCCGACGATAGCCAGATCGGTGGCAGGCTGGGCCGGCTTTTCCACCAGGCGGCGGACCCGGCCACCCTCGACTTCGACGACGCCGAACTGGCTCGGATTGGGAACCCGGCGAACGCCGATGGCGCTTTTGTCACCTGTGATAGCCCTCGCGAGATCCGCCTGGAAAATCGTGTCTCCCAAAACGATGAGCACCGGTTCATCCGGCTGCACCGCCTGCCGGGCCATGTAGACCGCGTGGCCGAGCCCTTTCTGTTCGGCCTGTTCGACCGCGCTCACCCGCAGCCGGGGATACGCCCGCCGGACGTAGTCAGCAATGCGATCGCCCCACTGGCCGACGATGAGCACTACCTCGTCGACACCCGCGGGGAGCAACCGGTCCAGGATGTGGCCCAAGATCGGCTTGCCGGCCACATGGACCAGCGCCTTGGGCTGAGTGTGGGTGTGGGGCCGTAAGCGAGTGCCGGCACCCGCTACGGGCAAAACGGCCTTCATGGCGTGTCGACCGCCTCCTCTGCCAGCTCGATGTGCAGCTTCCGGGCCAGCTCCGCGTTGAGCCGGTGACCGGAGCGGACGCCGATGATGTGGGCGACGAACGGGCCCACCAGGGCAAGATCGCCCAGGATGTCCAAGCACTTGTGCCGGGCCACCTCGTTGGGAAACCGTTGCGGGGTGAGCAGCTCCCGCTCGCCGACCACCACCGCGGCCTCGAGGGTCCCGCCGAGCGCAAGGCCCCGCTGCTGCAAAGCCTCGACTTCCGCGGCCCAACCCACCGTGCGGGCGGGCGCGAGTTCAGCGGCAAACGTGGCGGAATCGACGATGCAGTCGGCATACTGGGTCCCAAGGGCCGGATGGTCGGTGACAAACGTGTAACTGATGCGGAGCCGGTCCGCGGGGAGTGCGATGAGGTACGCCCCATCGCCGGACACCCACAAGGGGTGGTCCAGCCGGCGAACCCGGCGGGGCGCGGGGAGGGACACAACGCCCGCAGACTGTATCAATCGCACGAACTCTGCGGCCGATCCGTCGGCCAGGGGCGGTTCCGCCGCGTCCAGCCGGATCAGGGCGTTGTCCACCCCCATGCCCGCCAGTGCGGCCATGACGTGCTCCACCGTCTGCACCCGGGCGGGCCCTGCAGCCAAAGCGGTGCACCGCTCGGTCCCGGCCAGGCACTCCACCGCCGCGGGGATGACGGGTTCGCCTGCCAGGTCGATCCGCTGCCAGCGCACCCCCGTGTCGGCCGGCGCCGGACAAAGGGTCAAACGGCACGGCCGACCGCTGTGCAACCCGACGCCCGCGACCGACACAGGGCGCCCCAGGGTAGTCTGGCGGTCCATCGACTACGCTCCTTCCGGAGACGTGTTCGCCCTCGGCTTGCCGTTCCCTTTCGGCCGAGGTCCCCCGACCGCCGCACCGCCTGGCCTCAGCCCACCAAGAGCCGCCGGTACTGGCGGCCCACATACGAGCGGGGGTTGCCGAAGACCTGCTCAGGAGGGCCCTCTTCCAGCACTCTCCCCCGGTCCAGGATGATCACCCGATCCGCCGCGTGCCGGGCGAACCGTACCTCGTGGGTGACGACCAGCATGCCGGTCTTCCGATCGTTTGCCAGCTCTTCCATGATATCCAGCACCTCGCCTACCAAGACCGGGTCCAGGGCGGCAGTCGGCTCGTCCCACAACATCAAGCGGGGCTCCATGGCCAAGGCCCGGGCGATGGCTACCCGCTGCCGCTGGCCGCCTGAAAGTTCCGCCGGCCGCAGGGAGTGTTCGTGTTCCAGCCTCACCCGGCGCAACGCGGCCAGCGCCCGCTTCTCGGCCGCACGCCTGTCCATCCCCCCGAGCACCAGGCCCAACAAGACGTTGTCCAGAACAGAAAGCCGCTCGATGAGTTGGAAATGCTGAAACACAAACCCGATCTGTCGGCGCAGCGCCCGGATTGCGCCATGATCCATCGGACCGACAGGACGGCCGTCAAAGTAGATTTCCCCTTTATCCCAGTCGGTCAGCCGGACAATGCACCGGAGCAGGGTCGACTTGCCGCACCCGCTGGGCCCCATCACAGCCACCGTCTCCCCCGGCGCAACCGTCAGGCTGACGCCCGCTAGAGCCACCCGATCCCCGTACCGCTTGTGGATGCCGTCTACCTTGAGCAGCGGGGTTTTCTTGGCCATAGCCATCCCCTCACCGAAACCGCCGGCGCCGCCGGTTGACCAGAACCATCATCCCCGGGCGGCCCGCGGGGACGACGATTTCCCGCATGATTTGGCCGTCGCTTAAGCCCAACGATTGGCCGGCCACGATCTCCTCCGCGTTCACCGGACCCAAGCGCTCGGCCAGCGCCGCCGTCAACAAGCCCAGCAGAGCGCCCGCGGCCAGCACTGCCCAATGCCCCGCAAACGGCAGCCGGGCGCCGCTCAAGCCGTACACGGCTCCGAGCAACAAAGCCCCGATGGCCGCGCCGGCAGGGCGAATCGCCGTATCGGGCACAGACAAGTATCTCATGGCCGCAAGCACGATGGCGTGATCCAAAATGAGGGAGAGGGCCGCGACAAGGAACGCCAGCAAGGCCGCCACCGAACGGCGCACATCGTCCAGGACTCCCGTCACCAGCGACCGGGGGCTCGGGCTCACCACCCCGGAAGCCGACGGGCGGACTGTTACGGCCCGTCCGGTAGCCTCCTCTGCCGCCCGACGAATCTCCTCGGCCGGGACGCTTGCGTCAATCCACAGCTCGATCCGGGGGCCGTGCCCGCCCGCTGCTCCCGTCCACTCTTCGAGAGCCTGCAAGATGCGGGTGAGCTCATCATCCCGCAATTCGGGCAGGAGCGCGCCGATCTCAGGCATGGAACGTAGCGCATCCTGCCACTCGTCCCCTTGGAGTTGGCCTGCGGCCTCGGCCAGGCGGTTGAGGCTATCCCGCAACGCCGCGAGGCGGTCCGGCGACAACGCTTCCGGGATTCCCGGCGCCCCGGAACCGGCCCCATCCCCATCCGGCTTGGCGTTTTGGGCCAGAGCGGCCATGATGACCGTCAACAGGGTCTCCCGCACTGCACCGGCGCCGTCGCCGCTTCGCAGAGACTTGACAAGCCGCTGGGCCAACTCCCGGGTCGCCTCCCCGGTCTCCCCGGCAACGGCCCCGGTGCCATCCGCCGGGCCGACCAGCACCAGCCACCTGTCCACCTGCCCGGCAGCCTCGGCCGCGGCCCGGGCCAGTTCCCCCACCCGATGCCACAGCAAAGCGCCCGATTCGGGATCGCCCGGGTTCCAACCCGGCTCTTCCACCGCGGCCGTGCCCGCGAGAGGCCCGACGAAACCCTGGTCGAGCCGGTAGGCCGGCATCGCCTCCCGACGCCCATCTGAACTCCCATCCGCGGCGGTCGCTGCCGCCGTGTCCGGGATCTCCGAACGATCCCCCTGTTCGATGCGGCCCACTGCAACATCGCCGTCGCGATGGGTGATCTCCACGATCACGTGGTCCGCCGCGGGAGGCTTCCCCGGCACCGGGCGCTCGGGCGATCCGCCTTGGAGCACCAGGCGCTGCCCTACCAGCGGCGGTTCCGAACCGGGAACCGGAGCGATGCGCACCCGGGACCCGAACGACTCAAGAAACCGGCGCAACCCGTCCAGGCCGGCAGGAGCCCCGTCCTCGCCGCCGTCTGGTGTCACGTCGGCCGCGAACCGGGCGCCGACCGCGTCCTTTACCGAGGCCGCAACCTCGGTTCCGTCCACCGGTCCTTCCCCGGGCGGGAAGCCGAGCTCCACCAGTTGTCGACCAGACAGCAGCCGGTTCAACGCATCTGCAACCCGGCTTTGATCCTGGACTTCTTCAAGAACTACAGTGACGCTGGAACCGTGCCGGACGGCCAGGCGGACCCCCGGCACCGCCGCTGCCTCCCCGGCCAGCCGGTCGCGGACGCCGGGCCGAAGACCGGTCACGGTCAGGCTCGGCTCAAGCAACCAGGTGTAACCGTTGAACCCCGGAATTTGGCCGAGAAGGGACGGCAGGCTCTCCAACACATCCGCCCGGTAGTGCTCTGCGGGAACGTCGATGAGGAAGTTGGCGTTGCCGGCCACGGTGATGGCTCGCTCCACCCGGACGCCCTCATAATGGCCGGACAACACAAGCGGCAACTCCCGGGCCGCGGCCTCCCGGTAGTCCTGCCGGATGTGAACGATCAAGTCGTACTGGCCGGCCTCGCCCAAAATCCCGTCGGCCGCCCGGTCCAAGGCCGCATCGAGTCCGTGGGCGGCGGAGGAGGCCACAAGGGCCCCGACCAAAATCGTGGCCGCCACCGCCAAAAGATAGTCTTTCCAAAAGCCATCCTGAAGCAAGGACATCCAGCCTGGACCGTCCCCCTCCCCGGGCCGCGCTGCGGGCCGCTAGAAGTGGCAGTTGCCACGCGGATTATAACATACAGTTATTGAACGCAGCCCAAGGAGTTGGTGCCAGGAGGAGTAGAACATGGGTCGCGGACCGGAAGCGCAACGGGCTTTGGC
This sequence comes from Bacillota bacterium, assembly GCA_017656145.1. Lineage (GTDB taxonomy): Bacteria > Bacillota > Limnochordia > Limnochordales > ZCTH02-B6 > JACDOI01. The sequence continues at coordinate 11,137 of JACDOI010000030.1, forward strand.
GCCGGACTCAGTCTTGCGGTCCGGGCAGCCGAGCGGAACTGCGGCCGAGCGACAAAACTGCGTCGCTCCGAGTGTTGATCACCGCGAGCTCCGTGTTAAACGACCGCTCGCCGTCTTCCAGCTCGACCCGGCCCACCAACAACAGCACCCGATCACCGGACGCGAATTCGGCCAACGCCTCCCGGACCGACTGCAGGGCTGCTTCGTTCCGCCTGGACAGCTCGGCATCGATGGCCGCCTTTACCCGGGCGTACTCGCCGTAATGGAGCCTGTCGGACCGGCCATGCGTGTCGCCTTGCACAAACCGCACATTGCCCGTGGCCGTTGCGGTCTCATCATCCAGGTTCAGTTCTACGTGGTCGGCATGCAAGGTCAGATTGTCTTCGCCCTCATCGATGACCTCTACGTTCCCGGTCATCACCGCGGTGCCCCGCCCGCTGTCGTAATCGAGTTCATCCGACCAGGCGACGCGCTGGCGATGGACGATCCGGTTGCGCCCGATGACCCGCACAAGCTCCCGACCATCCTCCTCGCGAACGATCAGCACCGCATCGTCATCGAGGATGTCCATCAAGACCCGGTTGTCGTCCTCGTGCTCTCCGCCCGCTTGACCGTAGCCCGCGGTGCTCGCCAGCAACGCCACCGCCAGCGCCACCACAAGCGCCCATGCCCGATTGATCTCTGATCTCACTTGGTTGCCACCTCCCCGACTTCGTGCGCCGCGGCCGTACCGGCCGCCTCCCATAGCCCCCTATGGGCCGCTGCGGATGAACACCGCCCGGCCGGGCCCGTAGCCCTCCAGCCGCCCGTCCTCAAGCCAGTACATCATCTCAGGCACCTCCGCCCAGCCCCCGGCCGATCGTTCAATCCGGACCCCGCTGTAGAAGCGGACCCGCTCCGCGTCCAGGTCCGCTTCCATCGCCCCCGCCGAGATCAACTCGCTCCCGGTTGTCACGTCCACGGGCCCCGGGGAGACCACGAGATCATCCGCGGCCCGCCACTCAAGCCGCTCGGAAACCAGCTCCACCCGCCCGTCGTACACCAGCACCACATGACCGGTGAGCACCAGGTCGTTCGACGCCCGGTGCCATCGCCCGGACCGGGCCGCAAACGTGACTTGCGGTTCGCCGTCCCGGTACAACACGCCGTCTTCAATGGCCTCAAGCCGCACCCATTCTCCTTCGTCCACGATGGAGCCGGCCCGGAGCTCGAACTCCCGGTTCCCCCGGCTGCGGCCCACGACCCGGGTGGAGCTCAACCGCGGTCCGGGATCCGCGGGATCGTCTGCGGGCGCTGGCGCCGGCGGTTCACCCCGGCGCAAGACTCCCACCATCGCTGTGCCGGCCAAAACGACCGCCAGCAGCGCCATGAGAAGCGGGCCCACCCGCCGCTGGGACTCTTTCGTCGAGCCCATAGGCTCAGACCCTCCGGCTACATCTCCAAGAAGTCGTTCAGGGCGTCGGATTCGAACATCAAACGTTCCGCGTCCGTGCCCACCGCGACCCGGCTCGACGGGAACGCGGTGATGCGGTACTCAAGCCAGACCTCGCCTGCCTCATGGTCGTAGGTCAGGCGGATTTCGCGGCATTCCTCGTCGTGGCTCAGAAATACCTCACCGCGGGGAAACGAATTGTCGGTCGCCTTGTAAATGGCGGTAAGACCGGCCTTCCACCCGCCCGCAAAGGCCATCTCCAGCTGGGCGTCGACCCGCTCCAGCCGGGCCTCCGGCACATCGTACACCCCGCCCATGCGAATCACCCACTCGTCCCGCGGCCGCCAATCCACGGTAGCCGCCACCCGATCGAATCTTCGAGCATACAGATCGTAGCTGGCCGTACCCCGGGCCGTGAAGGCGGGCGCCAGGCGGGCGGTGGCGTTGACCGTAGCCTGACCCCACTGCCGGGTTCTGAAGTCGTAGTCGGCGTACACCGACGCGGTCAGCGCGGCGCTGCGCCAGTTCAGCCGGGTGGTCAGGGCATCGGCGGGCGATACTTTGTCAAAACGGAACGGGGTTTGGCCCCAAGCATCCCGGTACGTGTACCGCCACACAACTCCCAGCTGCCGGCTCAGTTGATAGCTCAACCCGATCCGGGATTCCAAGGCCGCCTGGCGGTCCCCCGTGCTGTATGCAAGGCCCTGCACGAATCCGCCGAACGTCAACGCGGCCTCTTGACTAATCCGGAGCGTCCGGGTGGACAAGCTCACCTGTCCCTCCCCGCGCCACGCCGAGTCGCCCGAGGGTTCCTCCTTGAGCCGGGCGACGCCCGCGGCCACATCGAAGCCGGCGACTCCCCGGGCCTTGAAGGCGATTTCCGGCAGCCGGCTCACGTGGGTCCAGGAGGGAGTCGACTTCTCCTCATCCTTCAGATCGGGGTTCACTTGCTGTTCCAGCCGGATGGACCAGCTGCGGGCGTTCTCTTCCCGGCGCAGCTCGGCCGTATAGCCGAGCCAGCGGCGCCGGAGCACGGGCGTCTCGTGCTCGAACCCGTCGGCCCGCAAGTTCAGCTGCCAGCCGTTTGACAGCGCCCGGCGGAACTGTCCGCTCGCTTCCAGCCGCTCCAGCGGATCCGCCCCGGTGGCCAGTCGATACTCGAGCTCCGCCCCAGCCGCACCCGGGCCCCGGGTCTGATCGATTTCCAACCGGGCCTCCACTTCTTGCCCGGCGATTCCCGACGGCCCGGTCGAGACGTCGTATCCCAGGAGGACGGCGGTCCGCCACGGGTCCCGGCTCCAGCGGCGATCCCACTCCAGCGTTCCGTCGATGCCGCCCAGCTCGTTGCCGACGCCGTAGACGAGCACCGTTCCCTGTCCACCGGCGTCGTGCAAATACGTGTGGCGAACGCCAGCCCCTAGGCCCAGGCGCTGGAAGTAATCCAGCAAGATGGCTCCATACAGACCCGACCGCAGGACGTAGTTGTACGCGGTCTTGATGTACCACCCGGTCCTGCTGCTGTAGCCTACTTGCGGGAAGTCGAACCGGCTGGCATCTTCCCGCAGGGACAACGTCATATACGGCAAGTACAAAAGCGGCACGCCGTGCTCGTAAAACGTCACGCCGCGGACGACAAGCCGCTCGCCCGGGTAAATCTCGAGCTCCCGGGCGGCGAAATGATACGCCGGCGGTCCCTCGCCGTCGCACTCGCAGGTGGTCAGTCGCCCCTGCTCGATAACCACCCGCTCCGCGGTGGCCTCCACCCGCTGCCCCCGGACAAACATGGGCCCGTCCACGCCTTCCGCATGCAGCACCGCGTCCATCTCTTCGAATACGGCCGCACCGGTGGTCAGATCGTAGTGCAGCACATCCCCGGCCAGCTCCTGGTCGCCCTCGGCGTACACGACGTTCCCTCGGAATACGACGTGACCCGCTTCACTGTCGTATTGCATCGTGTCGGCGGTGATGGTGGCGTCTTTATAGCGGACGGTCACGTGGCCGCTCGCGGCAAACAGTCGGGTGCCATCCCAGAAGCTGAACGAGTCGGCGCTCACCGCAACCGATTCTTGAACCGATTCCTGGGCTGAAGCGGCGGCGGCCAGACATGCCACGGACGCGATGGAAACCAGGAATAAACGAACGACGGTTCGGGTCGTGACAGACAAATGGCCACGTCCTTTGCCGAAAACCCTAATGGGGACGGTTCGACGCCGGCCTGGCGCCACCTTGTGGGATCGATTACCGGAACGGGCCGCCGGCCCGGTCGGCCCGAAAGAAGAGCCAAACGCCCACCGCCGCGAACATCCAATTGCCGAGCCAGGCCGCAAGAAACGGGGGCAAGGCACCGTTGGCGCCCAAGGACCGGAAGAGCGCGTTCACGGTATAGTAGACGAACGCCAGAGCGACGCTGGCCCCAAGACCGAACACCCACCCGTGGCGGCCGCCCCACAGGCTGAACGGCGCGGCGAGCAGCGCGAGCACAAGGCTCGCTAAGGGCAAGGCTAGTTTCATATGGTAGTCGACGACAAACGCCCGCACATCGATGCCGCTTTGCTGAAAGAGCCGAATGTGTTCCGCCAACTCGGCCCGGGTCATCTCGTCCGTCGTCCGCTGCTCGCCGAAAAACGTTGCGGTATCGTCGGTCATCGGAAAGTTCAGGCGCTCGGCGCGGACTTCCCGCTGGACAAAGCCGTCGTCGCCGATTTCCCGGGTGACCACGTCCTCCAAGTGCCATACCCGATCGGTGTACAGGCCGGAGCGGGCGGTGATCATGCGGGGAAAGGCGCCGCCGGGCTGGTAGATCATCACATCCTCCAGGCTGGATCGGGCGGTATCCACCCGCCGCACGTAAAACACATTGCCATCGCCGTCCCGGAAAAACACCTGTTCCTGGACGGCGGGGACCGGGTCTTTGAAGATCGCCTTTCGCAACAGCGTCTGATACTGGTGGTTGGCCCACGGCACCACCCGCTCATTGAGGCCGTACGCCGCGAGACTAATCCCGAGACAAGCCAGGATGAGCCAGCGAGCGATGCGGGAGAACGACACCCCGGCCGCCCGGATGACCGTCAGCTCGTTGTCGCGGGCCAACCGCCCCAAAGCCAATAGGACGCCAAACAGCGCTCCCACCGGCAGCGAAGTGACGACCAGGTCGGGCAGGCGGTAGAACAGCATGCGGACCACCACCTGCCACTCGACCCGCTTGACGAGGATCAAATCGGTGAGCTCGAACAAGAGCCCGCTGACGAGGATCAAGGAGAACCCGGCCGCGCACCCAAGGAAAGGCAGGAGGAACTCCCGCAGGACGTACCGGTCGATCAGGAGCAGGTGTCCTCTCCTCCGCTCTTGGACGACGGCCAACCGATCCCCACCCACAGTGCGGACAAAATGCGCCAAAACACCGGTCAAGGCCGCCGGAACGGCCTTGCCGCCGCGGCGTCAAAATCCCGTCTGATACGAGACGGACGCGATGACCCCGTCACCCTGGCGGTATCCGGCCCAAAGCTCAAGCCCGCCGGCAAAGTCGAACCGGGCCCCTGCCGCGGCCCGCCGGCCGTCATAGTCCGCCATCAATGACACCGCCGGGGGTCCGAAAGGCGTATCGGCCGAAGCGACGACCACCGAGCGCAACCGCGCCTCCACACCGGCGATAAGGCTTGCCTCATCGCCAGCAGCCACACCCACGTGGGCCCGGACGCCCGGGCTTCCCACCCGGCGGCTCGCCACCGCATAGACCGTCTTGCCGTCCATCCCGATGGCCAAACCCGGGGAACTCGCAGACTCCGATACGAGCGCGTACTTGGCCGCAAGGCGCAGTCCGTTGTCCCCAGCGGCGGTCACGCCGATCTCAAACCCCGGATACGGGCCATAGGCGACAGCCGGCATCAACCCATCCGGGGCCGCCCCTGCCGCCAACCGCCATTGGCCGTCTGGCAGCACGTCCGCAGTCGGAATCTGCAACAATCCCGTCGCTCCCGAAAGGGCAGCCGCGGCGGCAGGATGAGCCGCCCAGGCCATGAACGCTAGAGCCGTCAGCGCCAGCGCGATGTTTCTTGTGCGCCTCATGGGCAACAGGCCTCCATTCTCGGTCCCGTCCCCCGGGGGCGGCGCCCCGCCCGCCGCGATGTTCGACGGCCCCGCGAGCCTTCCCTGTCTCGGGTGCAATCACTGATTTTGGAAATCCAATCAAGGATGACTCAGAGAGATGGTAAGGGAAAGGAGGTGCGGCACCGTCAAGGGGCTTCGGCGCCGGCGGCAAGCATCCGGGATTCCAACTCGGTCACCCGCTGCTCCAGCCGGTCCACCGCCTTAAGCAGCTCGGGCAGGCGGCGTTCGGCCGCCAGGATGCGCATGTTCTCCGCGTGGGGTCTGGCCGGAAAGCCGGATACCAAAGACCCGGGGGCTACGTCCGACGCGACGAATCCCCGGGCGGCCACCACCGTGCCGGCGCCCACCGTAAAATGCCCCGCGACGCCGGTCTGGCCGGCCAGCGTCACGCCGTCCTCCACGCGCGCGCTGCCCGCCAACCCGGACATGCCGGCGATAATGACGTTTTCTCCCAGCTGCACGTTGTGGGCCACGTAGACATGACCGTCCAATTTCGTACCCCGGCCGATCCGGGTGACGCCGACGGTGGCCCGGGCTACCGCGGTATGGACGCCAATCTCCGCATCGTCCTCGACGACGACGGTGCCGATGTGCGGAACCCTGACGTGGCGGCCTCCCTCAGGCACAAAGCCGAATCCGTCGCTGCCGAGGACCGCTCCGGGCTGGATGACGACCCGCCGCCCGACGCGCACCCGGTCCATGATCACCGCCCGCGGGTAAATGACGGTGTCATCGCCGATCTCCACATCCCGGCCGATGTACACTCCGGGATAGACGATCACGCCTCGCCCAAGACGGGTCCCGGATCCGATGACGGCGTACGCCCCGACGGCCGTCCCTTCGCCGATCTCTACATCCGAGCCGATGACCGCCGTCTCGTGCACGCCTTCCGGCGCGCCCGGCTCGGGTGCGAACGCTTCCAACACCTTGGCAAACGCCAGGCGCGGGTTGGCTACCCGGATAACGGGCCGGCCAATCCCCGCCGCATCCTGAGGGATGATGACGCAACCAGCCCGCCCGGCCCGGGCTTTGGCCAACGCCTTCCCGTTCGAGGCGAACGTGATGTGCTCAGGCCCAGCTTCGTCCACGGACGCCGCGCCGAGGACCGGCTGAGCGGGATCGCCCTCCAGTTGGCCCCCGACCAGCTCCGCCAACTGCGCCAGGGTGTACACGATGGCCCCCCTTTCTCGTTGAGCATTCCCTACCCGATGGGACCTCATGTGCCGCGCTATTCGCCCGCGGCCGCAAGTCGCTCCAGAACCGCGTCAGTCAGATCGACACCGCCGTAGAGGACCGCATCTTTGGTCAGAACGACGGTGATCCCTTCCTGGCCGGCCACTTCCGCGACGGCCTGATGGATGGCCGGCAGCTGCTGATCGATCATCTCCTGCTTGATGCTATCCAAAAGCGCCTGGTACTGATTGAACAGCTCCCGCTTCTCCTCATCGGCCAAGCCTTCCGAAGCCGCGTCGAATTCGGCCTGGAGCCGATCCACTTCCCGGGAGAGCGGCTCATCCAGCACCGGGGCCAGGTACTCGTCCATGATCCGAACTACGTCCACGTAGCCCACGGTCCCCTCGCTTTGGGCCGACAGCTCCTGGGTGAGCGCAAGCCCCGCGGCCCCAGCGAGCAACAGCCCCAGGGCGACTAGCCCGCCGACCTTCCATGCCGTTTTGCTTTTCATTCCGGACCATCCTTTCTCCGCGCTTACCGCCCGCTTGCCAATTGCCCTCAGAAGGCCGGCCCGAGGCTGAAGTACGCCCGGCCCCCTTCTTCGCCGATCCCGTAGTCGATGCGGACGACGCCAAGCGGCGTGTCGAGCCGGACGCCCACGCCGACCGCAGACTTGAGGTCGCCCAGGTGAATGGCCTCATCCTCCCGGAACGCCCGCCCCACGTCCGCAAAGACGACGCCCTGCACCGCATCGACGATGGGGAACCGGTACTCGGCGTTGAGGACCATCATGCGGTCACCCACGAACGCTCCGTAGTCGTACCCCCGGACCGTCTCGGCCCCGCCAACCCGGAATTTCTCCTGGTCCGGCAGCCGGTGGCCCTGGCCGTACATGAGCCGCACTGCCACCGTTTGGCCGCTGGAACCCACCTGGGTGTAGTTGCTGACATCGGCCTTGTACTTGGTGAATACGGTGTCGCCGCCAAGAAAGCCGCCCGCCATCTCGACCGACACCCCGCCCCGGAAGCCTTGCGTCGGAGAGAACGGATGGTCGGTCGTATCGGTCCGGGTGCTCAGCGTAATGCTGCGGGTCGCGCCGGACTCGCCGTCATCGCTGTCTACGGGTGTCCACGTCCAATTCTCCAGCTTGTACCGGAGAAAGCCCCGGGTGTACTCGCCCAGCGGGTGACCGACGGTCACATCGCCGCCCACCCGGTGGTCGGTGAACTCTCGCTCCTCGAACGTCTCCTGCGTGCTGCGGTTGTAGAGATTGAAGCCCAGCGACATCCGGCTCCCGAGAAAGTACGGCTCGTAGAATCCCAAGTCATACAAGCTGCGGGACTTGCCGAACTCCAAGCGCACGTTGGCCTGTTGGCCCCGGCCGAAGAGGTTGTCTTCCTGCGCTTCGATGAAACCGATGAACCCGTCTTGCGAGCTGTAGCCGACGCCGAAGGAGGCCCACCCGGTCTTGCGTTCCTGGACCGCGATCTCGACTCCCAGCGCATCGGGATCGTCCACTTCGTAAAACCGGGCGCTCACATCGTCAAAGTACCCGAGCATGTTGATGCGCTGGATCGTGCGCCGCACCTCGTCCCGGCGCAGCTGGTCGCCAGGCTCGAACGTGATCTCCCGCTCGATAACGAAATCCCGGGTTTTCTCGTTGCCCGTCAGGCGAATCTCGGCCACCCGGGCGGCCCGAAACTCGAGCGTCAGCACGCCTTCGGCCTCGTCCAGATCGACCACCGCCGGCCGCAAGTACACGTCATACTCGCCCAGTGCCCGGTCTTGGACAGCGGCAACGCCGGCCTCGAGCTCGCGCTGGTTGAGGATCTGCCCTTCCCGGATGCCCAGCCATTCCCGGGCCACCGATTCGGGCACGCCTTCCACCTGCACAGTCATCCGCCGGATGACGGGAAATTCGAACACCTCGATAATGACCCGCACGGCTCCGGGCGCGCCCGGCAACTCCTCCAGGCTCGCCGTCACGTCGTAGAAATAGCCCAGCTCGTAAATGCTCTGCAAATCCTCGTTCGTCGCTTCCACGTCCAGCGGCTCGCCGATCCGGGTCCGGGTGACGGCCTCGCGAATGAGCGATTCCTCTACATGCTCGTTGCCGACAATCACGATTTCCGCCACGATCCAGTCCCTTGCCCCGGATTCCGGAGCGCCGCTTCCTTGAGCCCAGACGGGCGCCCCCGGGCAGGCGATCGCGACCAGCAGCGCCATCAAGGCCAATGCCGATCGTAAGCTGCGTCGCATGGGCGTTTTCCTCCTCCGCTCGGCCAGCGCACAGTTCCCAAAAAAAGGCCCCATTCCGGGGCGGGATGCCTGCCAGACAGGTTCGGTGCTCCGGAATGGGAATCCTTCCGCCGAGCTGGTGCAAATCCAGTCAACGATGGGAACGGTTGCAAAATCCCCGCGCCTTCACTCCCGACCGAGCTTGCCGTCGTTCCCGTCCGGATGCCCGGGCTCGCTTCCGTCCACTCCACCGGGAGTCCCCGCGTCGGGCGCTCCGGAACCGGGTTCGGCTTCTAGCCCGTTCTGACCGTCGCCGGGTTCGCCCGGCGCGGCCTCGGCCGCTCCGCCAGCACTCCCTTCATTTGCCGGCAAAATGTACAACTCGAACGAGGTTGACCCAAGGACGACGAAATCCGTCGGTTGGGAGGCCACGACCCGCTCGGGGACCGGGAACTCGGACTGCCAACCCTCTTTCCGGGTTTCGCCACCGGTGTCGGCTACGTCCAGCTCGTCCCTGAAGGGCAATTCGGCTTCGCCTTCACTGGGCTCGCTGTCCTCTTGGATCCATTCAGTGGACTGGGAATAAAACTCGGCGACGATCTCGTTGTTCCGTTCCCGGCGGACGAACTCCTCGATGAGGCGCTCCAGGTCCTGCACGTTTTCCCCCAACAACGACTCGGGGTCCTCAAGGATATCGTCTTCCGACAGCGGCGGCTCAAGGCCCCAGCCCCCGCCCCGGACCGTGACGCTGACCGTTCCCGGGCTCGCTTCCCGGGGCACGGTTAGCGTCAGCACCTCGGTGACCGCCTCGCCCCGAAACGGCCGGAGACGCACGTGGATCTTTACCGTTTCCCCGGGCCGCACCTCTGCCGCCTCCGGCTGGGCGTCCTCGATGTGCGCGGTCCAGCGTTGCTCCTCCACCTGGGCGGCGATCTGGATCTCCGTCAGGCGAACGGGCGAGAACCGGTTGTTGACGACGAGGGACACGGCCTCCATGAACTCCAGCACCGAAAGGGCGGAAATGTCGAAGTCGCTGTAGTATACGTTGTCCCTCACCAAAGGCCGGGGCATGCCCTCGCCTCGAATCTGGAAGACGACCCGGGCCGTGCCCCGCCCCAGCCGGTCCAGCCCAGCATCCAGCGCCGCCAGCGCTCCCACGGCGGCCAGGTCGGTCAAAAGCCCTTCGTCGTGGACGACCGAAAAGCGGCGGGTCGTGGTCATTCCCCGGTCGCGGTCGTGGACCGTGACCGTTACGGGGACCATGCGGGGCAACGCACCGAGCCGGCCCGCCACCGCTGCCCCGCGGTCTTGCACCAGCGAACCGACCGGAGCCAGCGGCGAACCGAGCTTGAACGGGATGCTGATGGACGGCACGACGTAGTGAATGTACGCGGAGGTGGCCAAGTACTCCACCGCACCCCGGTTGGTAAACGGGTGGCCGAACCCGACAAACCGGCCGTCCTCGACGTATGTGACGGTGCCGATGCTTGTCAGGTTGATGTCGCCGGTCATGAGCTGCACGCCGAACGCGCTGCCTTCTTCCAGCTCCCCCGCGGTCGCTCCGGCCGGGGCGCTGCCCGCGTGGACCGGCACCAGGTTGAGCGGTCCGAGCCGCTTCTCCAACCGCGACAGCGCCCGGGAGCTGAATCCGGAAGCCATAAGTGGCGTCTGCACGGGCGCCAGAACCCTCACGCCGGGAGAAGTCTCCCCAGCTATCTGAAGGGCCTCATCTAGGCTCTCGGCAAGATACACCCCCGACTCGTCGCCCCGCACCACCGGCGGCTGCTCCGTTCCAGTGTTGGGCTGAGCATCCGCATCGGGGTGCTGCGGGTCGTCCAACAGCTCCATGACGGGCAACATGTCGTGGATGGGGGTGACGAGCCCGATGCGATGGTCGCTGAGGTCGTACCCATAACCAATGGCCCCAACCAGGCGGTCACCGATGTAGACCGGGCTGCCGCTCATCCCGGCGGCGATGCCGCCAGTCCGGTCGATGACGTCGCCGCTGACCCGCACGAGGATCAAATCCCCGGAAGGGCCGGCCTGGGGCAAAACGCCGAGGAACTCCACTTCGAACGACTCCACTTGCGTCCCTTGAACTACTGTCTTGCCGGTTCCCCGCAAGCCGGCCCGGAGTTCCTCAACAGGGTAAAAGCGCGCCCAAGCGGCATGGCAGAACGCCAGCACCGCGAGGACCGCCAACAATAGGCGCGAGGGCCGCGTCAAGGTTTCATCCCTTCCTGCACAGCCGGTCTTTTCCTAGATCTGTTCCGTACCGCGGCCCGTTGTCCTTCCGCCGCCCTCATTCCCGGCGTACCGGGACATTTGCTCATAGATCATTTTTGCCAGGCCCAGCGTCCCGGCTTCGGCCATGAGCCGGGACCGCTCCTGGTCCAGCATCTCTTCAAAGACCTCGGTGCCGATCCCGTCGAACATCCCGGACCGGGGTACGGTCCGGCGCATGCCCTTCCAGAGCTGCTCGATGAACAGCGCCTCCATCTGCTGGGCCGCCCAGCGGAGCCGTTCGTCTTCCGAAGTACCGGCGGGCGGTTCCGTCCAGCCCGGGGTAAACGCCATGCTCGATCCGGCGCGGCCCGCAGCCGGCCCGAACGGGCGCCCAAGATAGCCCGCCAGGGTCCCGGGTTCCATTCCTTGCAACGACACCGGCCCTGCCATCGGCATTCCCCTCCGTCACAAGATCTCGAGTTGGGCGTAGAGGGCGCCCGCTTCCTTCATGGCCTGGAGGATGGCGATGATGTCCCGGGGCGTGGCTCCGATCGCATTCAACGCCTGGACGACATCCTCGACGCTCGCGCCGCCCTCAAGCAATACGGTCCGGGCCGGTTCCTCCACGACCTCCACCGTCGTCGTCTCCACTACGACCGGCTCGCCTCCCTCCTCCCCCGGAGGAAAGGCGATCACAGGTTCGGATTCCACCCGCACCTGCAAGCCCCCGTGGGCGACAGCCACGGTCGCAATCCGAGCCCGGTGCCCCATGACAACGGTGCCGGTCCGCTCGTTGATCACCACCCGGGCCACCGCGTCGGGCGTCACGGGCAGTTCCTCGACCGCGGCGATAAATTCTACCGGGCGGCCGGCGTACGCCTGCGGCAGAACGATCTCGATCGCGCTCCGATCAAGGGCCCGGGCCGTGCCCGGCGTGAACACCTGGTTGATGACGTCGGCCACCCGGGCGGCGGTCGTAAAGTCGGGATACGTCAACAGCAGGGTCAACCGCCCCTCCTTGACGACTGAGGTCGGCACTGCCCGCTCCACGATGGCCCCCCCGGGAACCGTGCCTACCGCGGCGTGGTTGCGCTGCACTTGGCTTCCGGCGCTGCGGACGTTGAAGCCGCCGATGGACACGGGACCTTGCGCGACGGCATAGACCTGACCGTCGGCCGCCTGCAGGGGAGTCTGAAGCAGAAACCCGCCCTGGAGGCTCCGGGCGTCTCCAAAGGACGAGACGGTGACGTCGATCCGGTCGCCGGGCCGCACGAAGGCCGGCAGGTCCGCGGTGACCATGACGGCCGCGGCGTTCCGAAGCCTGAGCGACTCCCGGTCCACGGTGATGCCGAACCGTTCCAGCATGTTGGCCACCATCTGAACGTTGGCTTGGCTTCCCCGACCGTCACCGGTTCCTTCAAGCCCGATGACCAAGCCCATCCCGTACAGCTGGTTGTCCCGCACGCCGTCGAACCGGGCGATGTCCTTGATCCGAACGGTCGGCTGGTGAACAGGCTCCGCCGAGATCATCACGGCGGGCCCCGGCCCTTCGGCTTCTTGGGCTTGGGCCAAAGGCCCGAGCGCGGCGAGCAGCGTCAAGGCCCACAGCGCGCTTATCGCCGCCACGGTTTTGACGTTTCGCTTCACGGCCCGTCCCTCCTGATCGGTTTCAAAACAGCCAGTTCAAAAGCCGGGTCAAAAGCCCCGGTTGCTGTTTGTCCGCGAGGGGGCCCTGACCGTAGTAACTGATCGTCGCGTCGGCTACGAAGGTCGATAGCACGGTGTTGTCGGGCTGGATGTCCTGAGGCCGAACGAGGCCGCTGACGACGATGACCTGCTCGTCGCCGTTGACAACAATGGTCTGCCGGCCCTCGATGACGAGAATCCCGTTGGGCAGCACGTCCACCACCTTGGCAGTCATCCGCGCGTTGAGGGTGCCTCCCCGGGTCGTGCTGCCGCCTCCCCGGAAGCTGTCTGAAGCGGAGGCGCTGATCGGGGAAATGGCCGGGACCCAGTCGGAAATCGCTACGGGCCCGAGCGTCAGCGACGAATCCTTGCCGGTCTCCGTGGTGGCCGATTGGGTGGCTTCGGTCCGCTCCACGATGATGAGGGTGACCAGATCTCCGACCTGGTGAGCCTTGCTGTCCGAGTACAGGCTGCCCGACCCCGGCCACAGCGACTGGGCGCCGGCTGCGGCCGGCCATCCGGCGGCGACCAGCACCGCCAACAGCGCGCCGAAAACCGACCGCGCCAACCATGGGTGCATGCCGACCAATCCTCCTCACCACGCCGTCAGCGAATCAACGCCTCGACCGTTTCTCCATCCACCACCAGGGCCTGGAGCACCTGGCCGGAAGCATCGTTTTCGACCCGGACGATGTCGCCCGGGCGCCCGTCCTCCAGCGCAACGCCCGGTGCGCGAACTTCCACCGGGCCAAGGCGCGCGACGATTTCCACGGGCTTGCCCCGCCAGACCGCGGGCACCGGTTCGACCATCGCCTCGGTCAACACCGTACCCGGCGCAAGGGGCCGGGTGGCCCGCAAGCCTTCGAGGCTGCCGCTCCCCGGCTCAAGGAGCCCCCGGGGAAGGACGGCGAGTTCCCGCCGCTCCAGGGCCACCGCGGTGTCGTCCAGCACTTGGTGGCGCTTCACCGTTGCCGTCGTGACCCAGACGTTCCGCTTCACCCGGGTTTCGCAGCGGACCATCACGGTCCGAACCAGATTGCCATCGATCCGGATTTCCAGCGCGGCTACCACAGGCCCCGGGGGCGTGCCGATGAGCCGGTCGGGCACAACCGTTTTCGCACCGATCATCACCGTTGCGTCGCCCGGATCGTCGCAGGCCATCGCCAATTCATCGCGTGCGGCCCGCCGCACCGCATGCTCTGCGGCTGCCCGCAACTCCTCCCCGGGAATCCGCTGGGCCCTCGTCTGGACCCCGAAGGAAAGCGCCGGCGCCTGGATCAGGATGAGCTCCTCCGGCAACCCTGCCTGGCGCATCCGAACTCGAATGGTACCGACGCTGAGCTGGCGCGCCTGGCCGGGCAAGGCGGCCCGACCCACCGCCAGGCCTTCTAGCTGCCCGGCCAACGTCTCATCGGACGCTTCCACGTCGGCGATTTCGCCCAGGTAGATCTCCGGGCCCGCGACGTGCGGCTTCGGGTGGATCCGCACCACCGCCAGCCACGGTGCGCCCAGGACCGGCGCGGACACGACCAGCCATAGCAGTACCGACAGGAGCGCGGGCCCGGCGATCTTACGCATCCAACGACCCCCTGCCCTTACCGGCGCAGGTTGTTCGCGGTCTGGAGCATGTCGTCGGAGGCCTGAATGGCTTTGCTGTTCGATTCGTAGGCCCGCTGGGAGATGATCAAGTTGACCATCTCCTCAACGACCTGGACGTTCGACAGCTCCAGGTACCCTTGGGCCACGATGCCGAATCCGTCCAATCCGGGCGTTCCGATGATGGGCTGACCCGAGGAGGCCGTGGCGATGAACAGGTTCCGCCCGAAGCTGCTTAGGCCCGCGGGGTTGACGAACCGGGCAAGCTCGATCATGCCGATGTTTTCCGGTTCGTTGGCGCCGGTTATCATGACCGACACAGTTCCGTCAGTTCCGATGGTGATCTCCACTGCATCCTCGGGGATGATGATCTCCGGCTCCAGCGGAAAGCCGTCCGACGTCACAATGCGGCCTTCCCCGTCCTTCTTGAACGCGCCGTCCCGGGTGTAGGCGATGGTGCCGTCCGGAAGCAAAACCTGGAAAAAGCCCTGGCCCTCGATGACGATGTCGAGCGGGTTGTCGGTCTGCTTGAACGTCCCTTGCGTAAAAATCTTTTGGCTGGCTACCGGCCGCACGCCGTGGCCCATCTGAATGCCCGTCGGGATCTGGGCTCCCTGTGTGATGGGCGTGCCCGCGAACCGGACCGTTTGATACAGCAAATCCTGGAAGTCGACCCGGGAGCGCTTGAAGCCGCCGGTGTTGACGTTGGCCAGGTTGTTGGAGATGGTGTCGATGTTGAACTGCTGGGCGGACATGCCCGACGCCGCGGTCCAAAGCGAACGCATCATCTGCCGTCCCTCCGTCTGGCGCTCTCGCCCGGGGACCCCCAGTCCCCGGAAGCCGCAAGCTTGCGTGGGTTTCCTTGGCGATCGCCGGCAGACGACTTGCCCGAAAGCATTCGGCGGTTCCCGCTCCGCCGGGACCAGGCCGCTTCTGTCGTTCCGCGGCCCGGGGCCCCCGCCCTGCGGTCCGGCCCCCTATCCCGGCCAAGCCTCTGCCGTTTTGGCGTGCTGTTGCGGTGTGCGGGCGTGCGAAAGATTACACGGCAAGCCGCCGACCCGCTACACCCGCCCTAGTTCGTTCACCGCCTTTCCCAGCGTCTGATCGTACGCCTGGACAACCCGCTGGTTGGCTTCGTACGAGCGGTACGCGCTGATCAGCTCCACCATGGTGGAAACGAGATTTACGTTCGATTGCTCCAAGTATCCCTGATGAACCCGGGCTCCGGCCGGCTGCGGAGGCCCCGACGCGGCGGTCGCGGCCCAAAGGCCTGCACCCTCCCGCAAAAGTCCTTGCGGCTCGTCGAACCCGACCGGCTGCAGGGCCGCCACCAGCTCCCCGTCGACAAAGACGCGGCCGTCCTCGTCGATCCGCACGTCCGACCCCAGGATGCGGATGGGGCCTGCCTGGCCCAGTACCCGGTAGCCGGTGAGGGTGACCAGCCATCCGTCGCCGTCGAGCGTAAACCGGCCGTCCCGGGTAAACCGTACGCCGCCCGGTGTTTCCACGGCAAAGAAGCCATTGCCAACCAGGGCGACATCGAAGGAATTGCCCGTGAAGCGCAGCGGTCCGGCCTCGTAAACCGTATACGTTCCATCGACGTACGTCCCCGTGCCGAGGCGTCCGACGACGGGCCTGAGATCCCCTCCGGCGGCATCCCCCGAACGCATCCGGACCGGATCGCCGATGCGCCGGAGCAACATGCTCGGGAAGGCCGACTGAAGGACCGCCTCCCGCTTGAATCCGGTCGTCTGACCGTTGGCCAAGTTGTTGGCCAGGACGTCGACCCTCACCTGCTCGGCCATCATCGCCGACGCCCCGGTGTACATGCCGCGCAGCACCGCCCCACCTCCTTTCCGACCCCTCACGCGCTCCGTTCGTCCTACTGATCGGGTCGTCCAGGTAGGGGCGGGGCTTTAGGGATTTTGCCCGTTTGGCTTTCGGAGTACAATAAAATCGGGAGGGACGACAGG
Source organism: Bacillota bacterium (assembly GCA_017656145.1). Classification (GTDB taxonomy): domain Bacteria; phylum Bacillota; class Limnochordia; order Limnochordales; family ZCTH02-B6; genus JACDOI01. Next base: position 27,568 of record JACDOI010000030.1, read on the forward strand.
ATGGCGCTGGTCGAGACGCGCCCTGTGGTTTGCTATCGTTGCGGTGCAGTTATCGGTACGATTGATACGGAACTGACCCAGACCGGCATGGCCCGCTTCCGGGAGCAGGCGGCTGCGCTGCGAAGCAGCCACCGGTGCGAAACTCACGAAACGCGAAAAGAAGCCGAATCCGCGGGAAGCCGGTGAATTTCTTCCAGCAACCGGCCCGTTCCCCGGGCCACGCAGGTCGACGGCTCGTCGGCCACCGCGGCCTCAAGCCCGGTTTCGTGGCGAATGAGCTCAGCCAAGCCTCTGAGAAGCGCCCCGCCGCCGGTGAGCACCACGCCCCGCTGGACAATGTCCCCCGCGAGTTCGGGAGGCGTCTTTTCCAAGACGGTCCGGATCAGCTTGACGATGGCTTGCACGGGCTCCTGAAGCACCTGGTACACCTGAAGGGCGGAGACCGTCACCAAACGGGGCAATCCACTGACAGTGTCTCGCCCGCGAACTTCCATGGTCAGGCGCTCATCGGGCTCCCAGGCGCATCCGAGTCTCAGCTTGACCTCTTCCGCGGTGCGCTCGCCGATGAGGAGGTTGAATTCCCGCCGCAGGTAGCGGGCGATGGCCTCATCGAGCGCGTCGCCGGCCACCCGCACGCTCTCGGCCACCACTTCTCCGCCGAGCGAAATGACGGCGGCATCGGTTGTGCCACCGCCGATGTCGACGACCAGATTGCCCCCAGGGTCGGCAATGTTCAACCCGGCCCCCATGGCAGCAGCCATCGGCTCGCTGACGACCCACACCTTTTTGGCGCCGGCCTGCATGCATGCTTCGATGACGGCCCTCTGTTCGACGCTTGTGACGCCAGACGGGACGCACACGGCGATCTGGGGGCGGACCAGCGGCCGGCGGCCGCACACGCGCCGGATAAAGTGCCGCAGCATGACTTCGGTCACCGCGTAGTCGGCGATGACCCCGTTGCGCAACGGGCGAATGACCGCGATATTGCCGGGGGTGCGGCCGAGCATTCGGCGAGCCTCATCGCCTACAGCAAGGACCCGGTTGTCGCTCTGATCGACGGCGACCACGGAGGGCTCTTGGATGACGATGCCTTTGCCTCGTTGGAAAATGAGCACGTTGGCTGTGCCGAGATCGATTCCGATATCCCGCCCGAACAACCGCCGCCGCCCCGCTTTCCTCCGGAACTGCCCGCGCTCGATCCGGAAAGTGCTGGAAAGGGGTTCGACGAAGCGATTTCGACTCCTTCTCTGGCACTGGGGCAAAAAGGGCACGAGAACTCACGAAGCCTTTCGGCCGTCCCGCCGGTACTTCCGGCGGGTCGCCTCTCCTCCGCGGATGTGGCGCTCGGCCTTGTTGAGGTCGAGGATCC
>JACDOI010000031.1 GCA_017656145.1 Bacillota bacterium
GCGGGGCGCGGTGGCCCCGGAGGTGGACGGCCGGATCGGGGTCAGCGAGGGCCCTGGGCCAACACGCGCGGGGCGGCGGGGGCGGTTGCTGGCGGCGGGCCCGGGCCGCCGCGCCTTCGACCGGTAGTTTCTTCGAACGGTCACTCGAGAAAATCGGTCACTCGACCAAAAACGAACGCGCGTTCTGGTTGACAGCCGCCGGACGAGGTGACATAATGATACTTGCCAGCGGGCGGAAGTAGTTCAGTGGTAGAACGTCGCCTTGCCATGGCGAAGGTCGCGGGTTCGAGTCCCGTCTTCCGCTCCAGCACAAACCGGGGCCGGCAAAGGTCGGTCCCGGTTTTCGTCCCGGCGAGGTTGCGCCGGCCATTGCGGGATGGTAGAATAAAGGCGCTAGGGCGCAGTAGCCAAGGGGCTAAGGCGGGAGTCTGCAAAACTCCTATTCGGCGGTTCGAGTCCGCCCTGCGCCTCCACAACGTGGGGAAGTAGATCAGCTGGTCAGATCGTCACGTTGACATCGTGAAGGTCGGCGGTTCGAGTCCGCCCTTCCCCACCAAGCAAACGCCGTCTGGAAGCCACTTTCCAGGCGGCATTTCTTTTTTTGCCTGATAGAAGCGTAGTGTGCCCGCACGTGTGAATTCCGACACCCTCCATGATGTCGGAGACGATCCGGAGAGCGGAGACCGCTTCTTGCAACAGACTGATATTGTTCTTGGCCTGGTTGTTGGCCCCTTTTGTCCGGTGTTCCGGCGTTAGAGGATACCGGTTGGAAGCCACCAATTATGGAGGACTCCCGTACTGAATCTAGAAACGAACCCAACGCAATCCTGTGGAAAACCGATGTAATCTAAGTCAAACAAGGCGTAACGTCGTTGAAAATACAAACGATGCGGGAGTGTGTCGTGAGGCCGCTCCTTCGCTGCGTTGATGAAGTGCACAGCCGTTACTATCGCCTCCTGCTGGCCGGTCCGCCGGGCAGCGCCGAAACGGCCCTTTTGCGCCGCCTCGCGGCGGCCGCGCAGGCACCGTACATCAATGTGAGCCTCGCCTTGTCCCGCCGCACGTTGCCGTTGACCGAGCTCCAGCGCACCTTGAGGCTGCCCCCGCTTTCGAATAATCTCTCATCCGCCCGACGATGGGCGATCTCGTTTTGCTTGACAACTTAGAACTGCTGTTTGACATGCGACTGCAAGAAGCCCGTTGCGGTCAAGGAGGACGATGATGTGTTATTGAGATTCGATCCGATTTGAACCGATGGAGTCAGTTATTGTCGCTGCGGGACATCATTCGCAACCTGGTGGGCTGGCAAATGTCTGACCAAGGGCAGGAATGTGTATCCTTCAAAGGGAGCGGACAACAATGGCTGACTCGCGCGAAAAATTTCTGAAGTTGTTGCGTGAGATTTTCCAGTTCGACGTGGCCGACCTGGACTTCGGCATCTACCGCATCATCAACCACAAGCGGCAGGTGATCGAGCGCTGGATCACACAAGATCTGCCCAAGGCCATCGAAGATGAATTGCAGCGGGGCGCGCTGGCCGAGCAGCAAGAAGCTCGACAGGCGCTGGAAGAAGCGCGACAGAAGGTGCTGGAAACATTGGGCGAGGACGCCATCAACGCCGAGGGTAACCTGGCCGAGCAGTACCACAACACCAAAGTTGGGCGGGAATACCTGGAGGCATGTCAAAAGGCCGCTCATTCCCGCCCCTCCGACGCCCTGGAAGCCCAAGTCTACAACTACCTCTACACCTTCTTCAGCCGCTACTACCAGGACGGCGATTTCATCTCCAAGCGGCGCTACTCAAAGAAAGAGCGCTACGCGATTCCCTACAACGGCGAGGAAGTCTACCTTTACTGGGCCAATCACGACCAATACTATGTCAAGACTGCCGAGCACTTCACCGACTACACCTGGAAAGCCGCAAACGGTGTGACGGTCCATTTCAAACTCCAGACGGCGGATGTCGAGGTGAACAACGTCAAGGGTGAGAAACGTTTCTTCATCCCGGGTCTGGATGGAATCGCATGGGACGCTGGCACCCGCACGCTCACCATTCCCTTCGAATACCGCCCGCTGACAAACCCGGAAGAGTCCAAGTACGGCAATAAGAATCAACAGGATGCTATCCTCAACGAAGCCCTCAACGCCATCCCCAAGCGGCTCAAGGACAATGCTGAGGCCTTGGCCGCTCTCACTGCCGAGCGGCGCAGGGACGCCAAAGGAAAGCCTGTCTCTTACCTGGAGCATCACCTGCGTCAGTACACCGCCCGCAACACCCGCGACTTCTTCATCCACAAGGACCTTAAGGGCTTCCTCTTGCGGGAGCTGGACTTCTACCTCAAAAACGAGGTCCTCAACCTGGACGAGCTGGAAGCCGCAGGTGAAGAGCTCGCTCCGGGTTGGTTTCAGCTCATGCGCCTCATCAAGCGCGTCGGCAGCCACATCATTGATTTTCTGGCGCAGATCGAGGACTTTCAGAAGGCGCTCTGGGAGAAGAAGAAGTTCGTCACCGATACCTTCTGGTGCATCACGGTGGGGCATATCCCGGAGAACTTCTATCCGGAGATTGCAGCTAATCAAGCCCAGTGGGAGGAGTGGAGGGCACTTTTCTCCATTGACGAGTTGCCCAAGAATCTGTTCTCAGGCGACCTGGAAACGTCCGAAGACCGCATCGCCTTCCTCAAAGCCCACCCCTCCTTAGTGCTCGACACGCGTCATTTCTCTCAGGATTTCACGGATCGCTTGCTCGCGTCTTTTGAGAACCTGGATGAAGCCACCGATGGGCTGCTGGTGCACTCCGAGAATTGGCAGGCGCTGAATTTGCTACTGGCGAAGTATCGGGAACGAATAAAGACAATCTACATTGACCCTCCGTATAACACGGGTAACGATGATTTTCTTTACCGTGATAACTACCAGCACTCCAGCTGGCTTTCTATGATGTACGACCGCCTGGCGGTGGGGCGGGAGTGGATGCGGGCGGACGGAGTAATTTTTGTCAGCTGTGATGAAAATGAACAGCCAAGATTACGATTAGTTGGAGACCTGGTTTTTGCGGAAACTAACTACGTTACAGATGTTATTTGGAACGCCAGAAAGTCCGTTTCTAGCGATGCGCTTATCTCCCTGGCACACCATCACACACTCTATTGGGCCAAAAACAAAACGATTATAGATGAACATAAGCAACATTTTCGCCTCCCAGCGTCAAAAGAGAAGTTCTCCAACCCGGACAATGATCCAAGAGGCCCATGGACGCTTGACCCATTCGATGCTCCCAACGTTCGACCCAACCTAACTTATGAAATCAAGAATCCTCATACGGGAGAGGTGTTTCTCCCTCCACTTGGCAGGTGTTGGCGCGTGCCAAAAGAGGAATTCGAAAGGCTGTTTGCTGACAATCGGGTTGTATTCGGAAAGACCGGCCGAGGAAAGCCGATGTTAAAGCGCTATTGGTCAGAAGCCAAAGTCAAAGGAAAAGCTCCAACGACGCTTTGGGCCGATCTGCCAACCACGACAGATGGCACGAAGTTCCTCCAAAACCTGTTTTCCAAAAGAATGAAAACTTACTTAGACGAGGTCAAGCCAAAACCTATAGAACTCGTTGGGAGAATATCCATGTTGAGTTCGATTGACGGAGCAGAGCGGATCTTTGACTACTTCGCCGGCTCCGGCACTACCGGGCACGCTGTGATCAACCTGAACCGCGAGGACGGTGGGCGGCGCAAGTTCATCCTTGTGGAGATGGCCGAGTACTTCGACACCGTGCTCCTGCCGCGCATCAAGAAGGTGACCTTCGCGCCAGAGTGGAGGAACGGCAAGCCCAAGCGTATGGTCACCCAGGAAGAATTTGAGCGCGGGCCGCGCATTGTCAAGGTTATCCGCTTGGAGTCCTACGAAGATGCCCTGAACAACATCGCCTTCGATGAGGAAAACGGTCAGCAAGCGCTGGCGATGTTCGGCGACGAGTACCTCCTGCGATACATGCTCAAATGGGAGACCAGGAAAAGCGAGACCTTCCTAGATGTGGAGAAACTGCAAACGCCTTTTTCCTACAAACTGCACATCCACCGCGACGGCGAAACCCGCGAGCAGCCGGTGGACTTGCCAGAGACCTTCAACTACCTGATCGGCCTCGATGTTGAAGGGCGGCAAGTTCTCCACGATGGCGACCGCCGCTACCTGGTTTACCGCGGCGCGACGCGGGATGGGCGCAGGGTGGCCATCATCTGGCGGCAGACCGAGGGTTGGACCCAGGAGGACTACGAGCGTGACGCCCAATTCGTGACTAAAAACCGCTTGGCCGAGGGCGCGGACGAAGTCTTCGTTAACGGTGATTCGTACATTAAAGGTGCGCGCTCACTGGACGGGCTCTTCAAGGCGCGGCTGTTTGGGCGGGAGGGGTAAGTTGTGTCGAGCGGCATCCGGCAATACGCCAAACTCGAGTACCGCCTGGTTCTCCTGGCCTGGTTGAACAGCCTCTTGGGCTACGGGAGCAACAAGGCTCTGTTGGAGGATTGTAAGGGAGTAGCCGAAGGCTTTGCGTCGGACGGCTACAGTCACCTCTACCACCACCTGCTGGCGCGGGGCAGTGAGCTCAAAATCCCCGAAGAGGACCTGGCTCGTTACGACCAGAACATCCGTCTGCATCTCGAACGCATCAACCGCCATCGCCCCCAGTCCATTACCCTGCGCTATTTTCAACACCTGGCCGCCCTCTACACCGAGATCTTCCTCGACAAGCTCTTTAACCACAAGGCGCAACTGCTGGCCGACCTGAACGCCTTCGTGGCCGAGCGGAACGCCCGCAAACTGCCCAGTGAGCCGGAAGACACCGCCTTCACCGAGGATGACGCGAGCAAACTGGCCTATTGGATGGCCACCGGCAGTGGCAAGACCCTCATCCTTCACCTGAACTACTACCAGTTTCTGCACTACAACAACAAGCCTTTGGACAACATCCTGCTCATCACTCCCAACGAAGGGCTTTCGGAGCAGCACCTGCGGGAGTTGGAGCTTTCCGGCGTCCCGGCCCGGCGCTTCGATCTGAACCAGAGCGGCTTGTTCCGGGAGGGCTACGAGGTGCAGGTGCTGGAGATCACCAAACTGGTGGAGGAGAAGCGTGGTGGCGGGATGAGCGTGCCGGTAGAAGCCTTCGAGGGGCGCAATCTGATCTTCGTGGACGAAGGCCACAAGGGAACAGGTGGCCAGGCGTGGCGTGGTTACCGTGACGCCCTGGGCAAGACTGGCTTCACCTTCGAGTACAGCGCCACCTTTGGCCAGGCGCTTTCGGCTGCAGGCGACGACGAACTAACGAAGGAGTACGGCAAGGCCATCGTATTTGACTATTCCTACCGATACTTCTATAGCGACGGTTTCGGAAAGGACTTCCACATCCTCAACCTGCAAAGCGAAGAGATCTCCGAGCATACGGAAACCCTGCTCCTGGGCAACCTACTTTCCTTCTACGAACAACTGCGCCTATATCAGGATGCGCATGAGGAACTCCGTCCCTACAACCTGGAGAAGCCGCTGTGGGTGTTCGTGGGCAGCACGGTCAATGCCGTCTACACGAAGGACAGGCGCAAGCGCAGCGATGTATTGACCGTGGCGCGGTTTTTGCACAAGGTGTTGCAAGATCGCGCCTGGGCCGTGGAGACCATCGGAAAACTCATGGAGGGCGAGAGCGGTTTGCGCGCCCCTGACGGTTCGGATGTCTTCAAGGGTCGCTTCGAGTACTTGAGCAAGCTAGGCAAGACTCCAGCGGCGCTTTACTCCGACATCCTCCTGCGCCTCTTCCATGCGGTGGCAAGCGGCGGACTCCATCTGGTGGATATTCGCGGCAGCCAGGGCGAGATTGGTTTGAAGGCCGCGGGATCGGACCAATTCTTTGGGGTGATCTACATCGGCGACACTGCTGAATTCAAAAACTTGACCCAAGACGAGGCGCCGGAGATTACCCTTGAGGAAGAAGCCATCCGTGGATCCCTCTTCGACAGCATCAACCGGCCTGATTCGCCCATCCTTATGCTGATCGGCGCGAAGAAATTCATGGAGGGCTGGAATTCCTGGCGGGTTGCCAGTATGGGGCTGCTCAATATTGGTAAGCAAGAAGGATCTCAGATTATTCAGCTCTTCGGGCGTGGCGTCCGTCTCAAGGGCAAGGATATGAGCCTCAAACGCAGCTCGGCGCTACCAGGCGAGCACCCCAAACATATCTCCATTCTCGAGAAGCTGAACATTTTCGCTGTGCGTGCTCACTACATGGCCCAATTCCGCGACTACTTGGAGCGCGAGGGGGTGGAGACCGATCCGATCGTCCAATTGCCGTTGTTCGCCTGGATCAACGAGCCGGCTGTCAAAAAGCGCCTGGTAGTGCCGCGTGTCCCCGAAGACAAAACGTTCCACCAGCACGCCCGGCTCGCGCTGGAAGTGGACGAAAACATCAAGGTGCGCGTGGACCTTTCTGCTCGGGTACACGCCCTGGCAAGCACGGCCGAGGGCCTGCACGTGGCTGCAGTCCGGTCGGGCGGGGAACGCCGCATTCCGGAGGAAAGCCTGGCGTTGGTGGACTGGGACGAGCTCTACCTGAACTTGCTGGACTTCAAAGCACGCAAGGGGTGGCACAACCTTGTTCTGTGCCGCGACACTCCGCAGCGACTTGTGCGCCGCATCAACTACACCCTCATCGCGGATGAGGCCACTGTCCGCCCCCGGACGTTTACCGAACGAAATCGTTTGCAGGAAGCCGTAAGCGCCATTCTCCGCAAGTACATGGAAACCTTCTATCGCCACCGTCGGGAGCGCTGGGAAACCCAGGCTATGGAATATCGCCCGCAGGACGAACGTGACCCCAACCTCGGTTTCAACCGAGACATGGTTCGTGAAGGTCGCCCCGCCTACGTGGTGCAGGTGCGGGGCTCCGACGAAGAACTGATCCAAACGATCCGCGAACTCACGAAACAGGCCGAGCGCCTGTATCAGGAGGAAACCCAGGGGCTGCCGCGCATTGCCTTCGACCGTCACCTGTACCTGCCGCTCCTTGTGGAAAAAGCTGACGCTTTCAAGAGCATCCCGCCGGCCCTGAAACCGAGCGAAGCGCAGTTCGTGCGAGACCTGAAGGCGTTCTGGGAAGAAGAAAAGGACAAAACGCTGGCGGGGAAAGACATCTACCTGCTGAGAAACTTAAGTCGGGGCAAAGGGATTGGCTTTTTCGAAGAGCGGGGATTCTATCCGGACTTCATCCTCTGGGTGCTGGACGGTCAAGCCCAGCGCATCATCTTCGTCGAGCCACACGGCATGCTCCACGCCAAAGCCTACGTCCACGACGAAAAAGCACGCCTGTGGGAACATCTGGCGGAGCTGGGCAGCGAAATCTCCCGGAGGAGTGGCCCCAAAAATGTCTCGTTGGATGCATTCATCATCTCCGCGACGCCATTCGACAGTCTCCGCCAGTATTACGATGATGGTAAATGGGATCTCGCGCAGTTTGCGGAGAAGCACATTCTCTTTCAGCAGCGCAGCGACAACTACGATTACATTCGTTGTCTCCTCCTCAATAGGCCAATGTGACACCGATTGACGCGTTCCTGGCCAACGACGGTTCATTCCCCGGATGGCACCGTTCAGCGCCTGGGAGTTACACGCTCCCGCTCGTCTCTCAACAAACGGCACTAGCGAGAAACACCTCCGGAAGGATCTGAAGGGGTTTCGTGTTGTATGAGGGCAGGGGAGCGGGCGTACACTACCGACTTGCTAAAGGAGGAAACCGTGTGCTCACCGAGAGCATGAGTCCGCCGCCGGTGGATCCGGCGGCTTCCAGGCGGGTGGGAAGCCAGCTGGCCCGCCTTGTGGGTTCCGAGCACGTGCTGCTGGATCCGGATGAGCTCGCCTGGGCGGCGTGGGACGCGCTGGATTTGTACCGGGCCCACGGGAGGCCGAACGCTCCGGCCCCTGTCTTGGCCGTAGTCCGTCCCGGATCTGCGCAGGAGGTTGCCCAAGTTCTAGCTTGGGCGTCCCGGGAACGGTTGGCCGTTGTGCCCCGGGGCGGGGGTACCGGGGTCATGGGCGCCGCGATCCCCATGCGCCCCGCGGTGGCGCTGGACCTGACCCGGTTGAATGCGGTGCACGTCCACCGGGACGACATGCGCATCGAAGCGGGGGCCGGCGCGACCCTAGCCCGGGTCGCTGAGGCCGCGGCGGAGCAAGGGTTGCTTTTTGCCCACGACCCGTGGAGCTTGCCCATCGCCACCGTGGGCGGGGCGATTTCCACCAACGGCATGGGCTATTTGTTCGGCCGGTACGGCAAGATGGCGGACCAAGTGCTGGGGCTTGAAGTGGCGCTGCCCGACGGCACACTGATCCGCACCCGGCCGACCCTGTCGGGCGGGCCCGGCCCCCTGCTGCACAAGCTGTTTGCCGGTGCGGAAGGGATCTTCGGCGTCATCACCCGGGCGTGGCTTGTGGCCTGGCCCATGCCCGAATGCCGGTCGTTGCGCAGCTTCCAGTTCAGCACGTTCGATCAGGGGTTTCAAGCGGTGGTCGAGCTGTTTCGCAAAGGACTTATGCCGGCAGTGATGGACTTGTCCGATTCTCCGCCCGATCCGGAGAGCCCCCGTTCTGACGCAGAGCGAGAGGTCAGTTGCCTTCATCTTGGATTTTTCGGCTTTCGGGAGGAAGTGGACGCTTCCTGGGCCCGGGCCCAGCGGGTACTCGAAGACCACGGCGCCCAGCCGCTGGGAACGGGTCCCGCCGACGAGTACTGGACAAACCGCCACCAGCTGGCCGTCCGCTTCCAGCGCGAGGTTCAGGACGGCAAAGACTGGCGGAGGCGACCCGTCCTGCACCGGGGCTTCGAGTACTTGAACGTAGAGCTGCCTATCTCCCAAGTGTTGCCGTATCGCCGGGCGTGCCTGGATTACCTGAAGACGCGGCGCGAGCTTTTGGCGGGGGAAACAGGGCTGTGGGGCCGTCCCGAAATCTTCTCCATCGTGATCCACGATGTGGCAGGAAATGAAGCGGGAGCGGCGGCCATGGCCAGGGCCACCGATGACCTGTTGCGCCTGGCGCAACAACTGGGCGGGACCATGGAGGCGATTCACGGGCCCGGCAGCAAGCTGCAGCACCTGTTGGTGGACGAGTGGGGCGCGGCCCACCAGCTCATCCGCTCCATCAAGGCGGCCCTGGATTCAGCCGGCGTGTTGCACCGGGAACGATGGAGCGATACTACTCCCGCCGGTACGGCTGACCGCTGGCCGCCGGGAAACGGGCCCGCCCGATGACGCCGGTCACCACCAGTAGGGTGACCACGTAGGGCAACATTTGGATGAACTGGTAGGGGACGACCTGGGTGATCTCCCGGCTTGTGGATGCCAGCAACCCCAACCCGTCGAAAAACCCGAAGATCAGGCCGCCGACCACGGCCAGAAACGGGTTGAGGCGGCTGAAGACCACCGTTGCCAGCGCGATGAATCCGCGGCCTGCAGGGAGGTTGCGGGTAATGGTGGCCAGCCAGTCAATGGACAAGTACGCGCCGGCCAGGCCCGCCAGGGCTCCCGCGTAGACCGCGCCGAAGAGACGAACCCGCTCGACCCGGACGCCCGCGGCGTCGGCCGCGGCCGGATTTTCTCCGACGGCCTGGATTTGCAGGCCCAGGTTGGTATGGTGGATCAGGTAATAGGTCAGGGCCGCAAGCAAGACGGTGACGATGACCATCGGGCTCATGGACCCAAGGGGAGTCACAAGGTGCGGGATCCGCAAGGCCCGATCCACCTGGTGGAAGCCCGCCACGCCCCATTGCCAGACGATGCCGATGGCGACCAACCCCAGGGCCAAGATGTTGATGCCCACACCGCTGATGATTTGATCGCCCCGGAAGTAGACCGCGATGACGCCGTGGATGAGCCCAAGAATCGCGCCCACGCCAAGGCCTACGACCAACCCCGCCAACGGCCCGCCGGCTTCCGCTCCGACGACAGCGCCAAACGCCGACAAGAGCAAGATGCCCTCAAGCCCGATGTTGACCACGCCGGCCCGCTCGCTCAAGATCTCGCCGGTAGCCGTCATGGTCAGCGGTACCATGGCGTGGAGGGCGCCAAGCAAAAGCGATGAAAACAGCACCGGCTGTTCCTCCCTTCCGTGGTCCGGTTACCGCCGTGCCGGTGAGTTTGGGGCTTGGGCGGAAACCGGTTCGGTCCGGGCCGCTCGACGGCGGACCAGGGATTTGGCGATGATCGACCAGACCTCAGGCGCGGCCAGCGCGATGATGATGACTCCGTGGACGATGCGCACCATGTCCAGAGGAACCCCGGCCATGATCTGCATCATCCGGGCGCCCGAGCCGAGGGCGCCGAAAAACACCGCCGAAGCGATGATGCCAATCGGGTGATTGCGTCCGATGAGGGCTACCGCAATGCCGTCGAATCCGAGGTCTCCCAGGTTGGACAAGTCCCCGTACAAGGCGTAGGTCGGCGGGCGGCCGATGATCTGGGTCGCACCGGCGATTCCCGCGGCCATACCGGCCAGCATGAACGTCCAGTTGATGGTCCAGACCGGGCTCGCACCGGCGTAGCGCAGCGCCGACGGATTCAGACCGGCAACGCGCATTTCGTAGCCCCACGGCGTGTGCCACAGAAGCCAGTACAACGCCAGGGCGATGCCGGCGGCGATGAAGATCGCGGCCGTGGCATCCGCACCGGCCAAAAGCGGCGCTAGGCGCACGCCGGGCAACACCCGCACCGTCCGCTCCGCGCTCTGCGGATCGTTGAGGCTGTAAAAGGCCAGGTAAAGCGCCAGATAAAAGGCGATCCAGTTGAACATGATGGTGGAGATGACCTCATGGACGCCGCGGGTGGCTTTGAGGAATGCCGGCGTCAGCGACCAGACCGCGCCCGCTGCTCCGGCGGCAAGAAGTACCAGGAACACGGCCACGGGGGTCGGGACGGGGATGTAGGCCCCGACGACCACGGCGGCCAGGGCGCCCACCGTCATCTGACCTTGCCCGCCGATGTTGAAATACCCTGCCCGGAAGCACAGTCCGAAAGCCAGGCCGGTCAATATCAGCGGCGTTGCCGAGGCCAGCGTGTCCGCGACGGACCACGGGTCGCCGAAGGCCCCAAGCCACAGTCCCTGGTACGCGCGGGTCCAATCGTATCCGGCGATCTCCATCAAGACGGCGCCGATGATGAGTCCCAGCGCGGCGGCCAGCAACACTTGACCGGCGGTTCCTGCGGCGTCCCGAACTACCCGTCGCCGGTCGGCGGCGCCACTGGACTCGGCAGCCTGATCGTCACCCGGCCGCGGGTCCATCTCCAACCCCTCCCATCAACAGGCCGATCCGTTCCCGGTCAAACTGGCCCCGCTCAAGCACCGCTCGGATTTCCCCTTCGTACATGACCGCGATCCGATCCGCAAGGGCCAGAACTTCGTCCAGGTCGGCCGAGACCAGCAACACCGCCCGGCCCTCGTTGCGCATATCCATCAAAAGATCGCGGATAGTGGCCGCCGCGGCCACATCGAGCCCCCGGGTTGGTTGTCCGGCGACTACCAGCGCGGGCGATTTGCTGAGCTCACGCCCGACCACGAGTTTCTGCTGATTTCCGCCGCTTAGGCTGCGCATGGGCGTTCTGAGCGAAGGGGTGATCACGTTGAAGCGCCGGACCACATCCCGCGCGTACTTGCGCACCCGTCCCCAGTGCAACGTGCCGGGCATAGCCCGCCGGAAGCGGGGCTGGAAGTGTACGCCGAGAATGCTGTTTTCCATAATGCTGAGCTGGGCTACCATGCCGAGCCGGTGGCGGTCTTCCGGTATGTGGGCCAAGCCCATTTCATACAGCTTGCGGGGATTGACGCCCGTAATGGGCTGCCCGAGCAAATATGCGTATCCCGACGCTGCCGGACGAAGACCTGTCAACGCCTCGATGAGCTCCGTTTGCCCGTTGCCGGTCACTCCCGCGATGGCGAAAATCTCGCCCCGGGAAACCTCGAACGTGACGTTGCGGACCGCCGGCGTTCCGCCGTCTCCCAAAACGGTGAGCTCTGCGACCCGCAATACGGGCTCGACAATCGCCTGGGGCCGGCGTTCTTTGACCGCGGGCAGTCGTTCGGCGCCCACCATCATGCGGGCGAGATCTTGAGCCGTCGCCCCGGCGGTGGGGCGGGTGCCGACGACCCGGCCGTGCCGGAGAACCGTCACCCGGTGGGTCAGCGCGAGAACCTCGGGTAGCTTATGGGTGATGAGGATGATGGTCGTCCCCCCGCGCGAGAGCGTCCGCAACACTTGAAACAGTTGTTCGGTCTCCTGCGGGGTAAGAACGGCGGTCGGCTCGTCGAGGATCAGCAAACTCACGTTCCGATCGAGCGTCTTTAAAATTTCGGCCCGCTGCCGGGTGCCGATGGGTAGCTGCTCGATGGGAACGTCCAACGGCACATAAAGCCCCGTATCGTCCATGAGCCGCTTGATCCGGGCCCGGGCTGCCGACCGGGCGGGACCGGACAATGGGGCGCCCCTGCCCAAAAGGATGTTGTCGAGTGCGGTGAACGTCGGAACCAGCGAGTAGTGCTGGTGGACCATTCCGATGCCGTGGGCCAAAGCATCGTTGGTGTTGCGCAGCGCGATCTCGCGCCCCCCGATGAGGATGCGGCCGGAGGTCATCGGCAAGATGCCGGACAAGATCTTCATCAGGGTGCTCTTGCCGGCGCCGTTTTCCCCCAACAGGCCGTGAATTTCGCCCTTGGCTGCCGCAAGATCCACCTTGTCCAGGGCTCGGGTTCCATCGGGGTAAACCTTGGTGATCCCCCGCATCTCAAGCCACGTATCGGATTGGACGGGCCCGGCCGGAGGCCCAGGCCGCTGGCCGGGAGCGCCCGTGCGGGGCACCGACGACCCTGGCATGGGAAATTCCCCCCTTACTAGCGTGCGGTGCCCCGCGGGGCGACCGGCCTACCACGCACCGCCGGGATCAGGCCGTCAGTTGGAGAGAACTTCGCGCCAGTACTCGGCGGTTTCCCGGTCCAAAGCCTCGGGCACCTCGTAGTCGCCCGAGCGGATGAGCTGATCCAGCTCGTTCAACGCTTCCCACGCCGAGGGCGGAACCGCCTCGCGGGCCGCACGGGCGCCTTCCAGGCGGGCGACCCGCTCCTCGGGCCGCATCTTGCCGGCAGCAACCGCCTCATCCATGAAGACGTCCAACATGTCGAGGCTGCTCGCAGCCACGCCGCCCGCGGCCAGGTTGAGCTGCAGCACGCCGCCTTCGAACGTGCCGGCCAAGGCTTGCTCGATGGCGGCGAAGACGCCGTTGTCCACCCGCTTCACCATGGAGACCGGGATGAAGCCCGGCGCGATCCAATCCTGCGCCGAGTCGACGCCGATGGCAAACGGCGGTCCGACGTCGCGGCCTTGGGCGCGGGCGGCCTGCTCGACGGCTTCAAACACCCCAAGCCCCGTCCCGCCGGCCACCGCGTACACGACGTGCGCACCCTGGGCCAGCATGGCTTCGGTCGCGGCCTTGCCGCGGGCGGGGTCATCGAAGGCACCGGTGTAGGTGTGCAATACCCGTACTTGCTTGTTGGTCCCGTGCAGCTCGTTGTAGCGGTCGACAGCCCACCGCACCCCGGCGCGGTAGCCGATCTCAAACCGCAAAAGAATCGGGATCTCGATGCCGAGCACGATACCGACGGTATCGCCGCCGGCTTCTAACGTCGTCATCGCGGCCAGGGCACCCACCAGAGCGCTTCCTTCGTGGTCGGAAAAGGAAATGCTGAGCACGTTGGGGGCATCCACGAACCCGTCGATGAGGGCGAACTTCTGATTGGGGAACTCCTGGGCGACCGTCGTCAGCGCGTCCTGAATCAAAAAGCCGATGCCCACGATCACGTCGTGCTGTCGGGAGCGGGCCAGCGCCCGCAAGTTGGGCAGGAAGTCGGCGGTGGTGGCGCTTTCCACCTCGGTCACCATCACCCCAAGCTCCCGTCTGGCCCGATCGGCGCCCATGGCCGCCATATCATTAAAGCTCAGGTCGCCCCGGCCGCCAACGTCGTATACGACCGCCAGCGATCCTTGGCCCTGAGCTGCCGCCGGCCAGGCGGTGAAGGCCACGGTGAAGGCCACAAGGAGCAGTCCGGCAAGCAAACTCCACTTGCGCACAGCCAATCCCCCTTTGTTCGGTGAATCGCGGTCCCTGCGCGCGGCCCGCACCGCCCCGGTCGGGCACGGCGATTTCCCGCTTGTACCGAAGAGAACGTTCGACGATAGAGATTCCCTTCCTGCTAGGGCGAATGTCCCAACCTTTCTGTCTCGATCGTTCCCTGGGTGTACGGAAAGAGGCGGGTGCGGAACGATAACAAACCGCGGGCGTTCGTGGACCGGACCCGGCGCGGGGCAGGAACCGCGGTGGGGATATGGAAGATCGCGGGGACTTCCGGCCAGGTCGGCCGGTGCGGGAGGGGCGTGACAGGCGGGAATGATGCTGACTCTCTGGCTCATGCCCGTCGTGGGGGCGGCCATCGGGTGGCTGACCAACTCCGTTGCGGTTCGCATGTTGTTCCGCCCGAAACAACCGATTCGGGTACCCGTCCTGAACCTCACCTTCCAGGGGGTTTTGCCCGGCCGGCGGGCGGACCTGGCCGCGAGCGTTGGCCGGACAGTGGCTGAAGATCTGTTGCCGGTCGATGAGCTGTTGTCCCGGATTGACCCGGCGGGGTTGAAAGGCGAGGTCGTGGATGCGGTGCTGGCCCACGTGGCTCACCGATTCGAGGGCGGCCTTTCGCGGCTGTTGCCGGGACAAGTCCGGGTCATGATCAACGGGTACGTGCGCGAGATTGTCGTCCGAGAAACCGAGGTGTTGTTCGATTCGCTGATTGAGCGGTTGCGGGAACGGGTTGGGGACCGGATCGACGTGGAGGCCCTCGTCACCGAAAAGATGCTGGAGCTCGACTTGGACGGGCTTGAGCGTCTCGCTTACCGGATTGCCGGCCGGGAGCTGAAGAGCATCGTGGTGCTGGGCGCGGTGCTCGGATTTCTCATTGGCCTTGGCCAGATGGGGTTCGCCCTGTGGCTCGTCCCCCGCGGCGCGGCGGGTTGACACCGGCAGCAACGGCTCACTATAATTAACGACAGCGCGGCGATCCCGCGCTCGATCGGATATGTGAGCGAATGGCAATGCGGAGGACGAGTACGGTACGATCCGCCGCCCAGAGAGCCGGCGCCTGTGGCTGAAAGCGCCGGCCGGTAGGAGTGCCGGAAAACCCCCTCCAAGCCGCCGGCCGAACGGGTCCTTGTCAGGGGGCCTCAGTAGACCCGGTCGGGTGGCGCCGTTATACGCCGCATGAGGTGGGAGACGGTCCTGCTTTCGGACTTGTCGCCAAGCCGGGTGGAACCGCGAGAGCCGGGCTCTCGTCCCGCGAGGGACGGGAGCCCGTTTTTTCGAGCAAAAGCGGCTGTGCGAGTGGTTAAAGAAGGGAGAGGCAGGCCATGGCAACAACCGAGAACGCGGCTGGTCGCATTGCCGTGCGGCTGCCGGATGGATCGGTGCGGCAGTACCCGAAGGGTATTACTGCGGCGCAGATCGCCGCCGACCTGGGCGACGGAGCCGTGGAGGCGATCGTTGCCCGAGTCGATGGCCGGCTGGTCGATTTGTTTTACCGTCTGGAAAACGATGCGAATTTGGAGCTGCTGCCGGCCACCAGCGCCGAAGGGCTGGAAGTTTTGCGGCACAGCACCGCGCACGTCATGGCCCAAGCAGTCAAACGGCTCATCCCTGAGGCGCGGCTGGCTATCGGTCCGCCGATTGAAAACGGGTTCTACTACGACTTCGACCTTCCCCGGGCGTTGTCCGCCGAGGAGCTTGCAAGCATCGAAGAGGAGATGCGGCGCATCATCGCGGCCGATTACCCGTTTTCTCGGGAAGAAATGGACCGGGACGAGGCCATCCGCTTCTTTCGGGAGCGAGGCGAGAACTATAAGGTAGAAATTTTGAAGGGCTTGGACGACCCAAGGCCGAGCTTGTACCGGCAAGGCGAATTCGTCGATTTGTGCCGCGGTCCCCATATTCCTTCTACCGGCCGCATCAAGGCGTTTAAGCTTCGCCATGTGGCCGGAGCTTACTGGCGGGGCGACAGCTCCCGCCCGATGCTGCAACGCATTTACGGGACGGCCTTCGCGCACCAGGCGGAACTGGACTTGTTTCTTGAGCGATTGGCCGAGGCTGAGCGGCGGGACCACCGGCGGCTGGGGCGCGAGCTGGATCTGTTCAGCTTCCGGGACGAGGCGCCGGGATTCATTTTCTGGCATCCAAAGGGATACCAGCTGTACCGCACGCTGGTCGACTTTTCCCGCGAGCTTCAGGAACCCCGGGGATATCAGGAAGTCAGCACCCCATGGATTTACCGGGTCTCCTTGTGGCAAACGTCCGGACACTGGGACCACTATAAGGACAACATGTTCCTCGCCGACGCGGGCGGCGAAGCGGTAGGCGTCAAGCCTATGAATTGCCCCGGCCACTGTCTTCTCTACAGCCAGTCGGTGCGGTCGTACCGGGATTTGCCGCTGAAGTTTTCGGAGTACGGGCCGCTGGCGCGCTATGAGCCGTCAGGGACCCTGCACGGGGCGCTGAGGGTCCGGGGCATGCACCAGGACGACGCCCACATTTTCCTGCGGGAAGATCAGATCGAGGAACAGATCGCCGAGGTGTTGGAACTGGTCGACGAGGTGTACCGGGCGTTCGGCATGGAGTACACCGTGAAACTGTCGACCCGGCCTGACGACTACATGGGGGACCTCGCCACGTGGGAACGGGCTGAGGAAGCCCTGGAGCGGGCCCTCCAGGCCGCCGGCCGGCCCTACACCGTCAACGCCGGCGACGGGGCGTTTTACGGGCCCAAGCTGGACTTCGACGTCACAGACGCCTTGGGGCGCAAGTGGCAGTGCGCCACCGTCCAGCTGGATTTCCAGATGCCCGAACGGTTCGGGTTGACCTACGTCGACCGGGACGGCCAGCACCGGCGGCCCGTCATGATCCACCGAGCCATCATGGGGACGTTGGAACGGTTTATCGGCATCCTGGTGGAGCATTTTGCCGGGGCGTTTCCCGTTTGGCTTGCGCCGGTGCAAGTCCGGGTGCTTCCCATCGGCGAGGACCACAAGGCCTACGCAGAGAGAGTCCGCTGGGAACTGGCCCGGGCGCGGATTCGAGCGGAGGTGGACGGCCGCAACGAAAAGATCGGCTATAAGATCCGGGAAGCTCAGGTGCAACAGATCCCGTACATGCTCGTGATCGGCGGCAAAGAGGCTGCCGCGGGCACCGTGGCCGTCCGCCACCGCCGCCGGGGCGATCTCGGTTCTGTCCCGCTGGAGCGGTTCATCGAGGACATCCGACGGGAGATCGACGACCGGACTTTGGATTGACGCCCATTCGGTAACCGTGGTATACTAACGGCGCTTGATCTCCGCCGCGAAGGACGGTGGACATCAGCGGTGAGCCGCCGGCAAGCAGAAGCGCGCCCCGCTTCTCACCTTGCGACGCCCGCATGGCTGTCGGCAAGGTCCGAGGATGGCCGGTCCGCTCTTGGCAGCGGTGTAAGAGCGGTGGCGTAAGCGGGTGCGAGATGCGCGCCCGCTTTTTGTCGTGTCGTGCGAGGAAATCATCTGGAGGTGATATCACATTAGCAGAGACTTGAGGGTCAACGGGGAAATCCGGGTGCGGGAAGTGCGGGTAATCAGCCCTGAAGGGGAGCAGTTGGGGATCCTGCCTACCCGGGAAGCCCTGTCGCTCGCGCAGGAACGCAACCTCGACCTGGTGGAAGTGGCTCCCAACGCCCAGCCGCCCGTTTGCCGCATCATGGACTACGGCAAGTTTCGCTATGAACAGAGCAAGCGGGAGCGGGACGCTCGCAAAAAGCAAAAGGCCATCACCATCAAGGAACTGCGCATGACCCCGAAGATCGAGACCCACGACTTTCAGATCAAGTTGCGCAACGCGGAACGGTTTTTGAGGGATGGCGACAAGGTCAAGATCACGGTCCGGTTTCGCGGGCGGGAAATCGTTCACGCCGATCTGGCGCGCAACAAGCTCCTAGAACTCGCCAATCAGCTTCAGACCGTCTCGGCCGTGGAGCGCCCGCCGCGGCTTGAGGGCCGCCATATGATCATGATCCTGGCTCCCAAACTCCAGGAGTCCAAGGCCCAAGCCGCAACCCAGCCGTCGTGACGACGAGGAGGAATCCCAGTGCCAAAGCTGAAGACCCATCGGGGTGCGGCCAAACGCTTCAAGCGAACGGGCAGCGGCAAGTTCGCGCACAACCGGGCGAGCCGCAGCCACTTGCTGGAAAAGAAACCGGCTTATCGCAAGCGCCGTCTGCGGACGGGCAAGGTGCTGAGCGAAAGCGAGCAGCGGCGCGTGCGCGAGCTTTTGCCTTACGCGTAAAGGTCTCCGGCGGGTTCGGCTCCAACAGCCGCGCTGAACCGCCGGTGCGTGTTGCTGGGGAGGTAGTGCGGTCATGTCGAGGGTGAAAGGCGGCATCGTGACCCGGCGCCGCCACAAGAAGATCCTCAAACTGGCGAAAGGTTATTGGGGCCGAAAGAGCAAGACATTCCGAGCGGCCAACCAACAAGTGCTCAAGTCGCTGTTTTACGCGTACCGCGACCGCCGCAACCGCAAGCGGGAGTTTCGCCGCCTGTGGATCGCCCGCATCAACGCGGCCGCGCGCACGCAAGGACTGTCCTACAGCCGGCTCATCGATGGGCTGCACAAGGCGGGTGTGGCCGTCAACCGCAAGATGTTGGCCGACCTGGCTGTCAAGGACGAGCAGGCGTTCGGTGAGCTGGTCAACGTCGCCCGGAAGCAGCTGGGCCGCTAGCGCGGCCGGTCGTTTGCCGTCCAGCGGGCACCCGGGCAGGCCGGGTGCTTTCTTGTTGGCAAGGAGGGGACCGGTTTCCTGGACACGTTGGTCACAAGCCATGCGAACCCGCGGGTGAAGCGCGCCCGGGCGTTGAGGCGGGCGGCGGTGCGGCGTCGCACGGGACTGTGCCTGCTTGAAGGCGTGCGCCTGGTGGAGGCGGCCCTGGGGGCCGGCGCGCGTCTGAAGGACGTGTTCGTCGTGCCCGGACTGGCCGAACAAGAACGGGCCCAGGCGTTGGTCAAGGCTCTCGCGGAGCGGGGCATTCCGGTGACGGCGGTTACGACCCGCGTCATGGAAGGCTTGAGCGCCGCGGAAACACCTCCGGGCATCATTGCGGTCGCGGAAAAGCAAGAAACGGACGCCGAAGGCTTCCTGGGATCGACCGCGGTGCTCATCGCGGACGGCATCGCGGATCCGGGCAACATGGGGACGATGGCCCGCACCGCGGCCGCCGCAGGCGCGGCGCTCTGGACCCGCCTGGGCAGCGTCGATCTGTACGATCCCAAGGCGCTTCGAGCATCGGCCGGCGCGTTGTTCCTAGTGCCCCACCGGCAGCGCTGGTCGACCGACGACCTTATCGCCCAGGCGGGCAGCCTGGGGCTCGCCCTGGTGGTGGCCGACGCCCGCGGGACCGTCTCCTACGATGAGTTCGACTGGCGGGGCCCGTTTGCCTTGGCGGTGGGCAGCGAGGCCCACGGCGTGAGTTCCTCCTTGCGGGAGGCTGCGGCTTGCCTGGTTTCCATTCCCATGAAGGCCGGGGTGGAGTCGCTGAACGCCGCGGCAGTAGCCGCCGTTTGCTTGTTTGAGGCGGTGCGCCAGCGGAACCGGGGCCGGTTGTAAGCGTGTTGGGCCGTGTGATATAATGGGACCCACCGACGGACCGAGACCGATGGGAAGGTGGGGCTGGAGCCGATGCTCACCGCCGACTTCTTCTGGAGGTTGTTTGAGTCAACGGGTTCCGTGACCGCCTACCTGCTTTACCGGCAGTTCAAAGCGTACGTCGGGTTTTGACGCCGATTCCAGGCATATCCAACAATGCGAGTTCGACAACGGCAATGCGGGAGAGGAGTAGGCCGCTTGGCCCCTCCAGGGAGGGGGTCGCCGGAGACTGGAAGCGCCCCCGGGAAGCGGGCGGCTGAAGTTCGCTCCCAAGCCGCAGGCTGAACGGCCGTTGGAAAGCGGCCCTGTAAGCCGAGCCGGTTTCCCCCCGTTACGGGGAATGAGAGGGAGCCCGGGACCCGTCGCTGGTCGCGGGCTAAGAAGGGTGGTACCGCGGGAGTCGCCTTCCGTCCCTTGACGGGAGGCGGCTTTTTCTATTATGGGATGAAACCGGAGGCAAACCGGCCAGGGGAAAGGATGAGACCACGTGCACGAGCAAATCATCGAGCAGCGGGCAGCGGCCCTGGCGGCCATCGCCTCGGCCGAGAGCCTCGATGAACTGGAACAAGTCCGCATCCGCTATACCGGCAAGAAGGGAGAACTGACCCGGCTTTTGCGGGCTTTGGGGAACGTGCCCCCAGAGCATCGGCCCGAGTTGGGGCGGCTGGTGAACCGGGCCCGCGATGAAGTGGAGGCGGCGCTGGCCGGCCGGCGGGAAGCGCTGAAGGCGCGGGCGCTGGAGCAGAAGCTGCGGGAGGAAACCTTGGACGTCACATTGCCCGGCTGGGGACCCCTTCCGGGACGGCGGCACCCGCTCACGCTGGTGCTGGACGAAATCCAGCGGATTTTCACCGGCCTCGGGTTTGAGGTGGTGGAAGGCCCCGAGATCGAGACCGATTATTACAACTTCGAAGCGCTCAACATCCCGAAAGACCATCCGGCCCGGGATATGCAGGACACGTTCTTCATCACCGACGACATCGTGCTGCGCACCCAAACGTCGCCGGTGCAAATCCGGGTCATGCAGGAACGCCGGCCGCCGGTCCGGGTCATCGCGCCGGGAAAGGTGTTTCGGGTCGACGCGGACGTGACCCACTCGCCCATGTTTCACCAGGTCGAGGGGTTGTACGTGGACCGCGGCGTGACCATGGGGGATCTCAAAGGGACCTTGTCCACGATGGCCCGAGAGCTGTTCGGAAAGCGTCCCGTCCGCTTCCGGCCGAGTTATTTCCCGTTCACCGAACCTAGCGCTGAGATGGATATCAGCTGCATCATCTGCAACGGCGACGGTTGCCGCGTGTGCGGCTATGAAGGGTGGCTCGAGATTCTTGGGGCTGGGATGGTCCATCCGCAGGTGTTGCAAAACGGCGGGTTCGATCCTGAAGAGGTTTCCGGATTCGCCTTCGGCATGGGCGTGGAGCGCATCGCCATGCTCAAGTACGGAATCGACGACATTCGGCTCTTCTTCGACAACGACATCCGTTTCTTGCGGCAGTTTTAAGGGTGGTGACGCACGGTGCGGGTTTCGTACAACTGGCTGCTGGATTATGTGGACATCCCCTGGGGTGCCGAGGAGTTGGCCGAGCGACTCACCATGTCGGGCACCAAGGTGGAATCGCTAGAGCGGCTGGCGCCGGATTTGCCGGGGATTGTGGTCGGCGAAGTGCAGGCGATGGACCGCCATCCCAACGCCGACCACCTGTTGGTGTGCCAGGTCAATGTCGGTGTGGGCATGCGGCGTATCGTCACCGGCGCGACCAATCTCGCCCCGGGCGACCGCGTGCCGGTGGCGCTTCCGGGCAGCCGGCTGCCCGGAGGAAGGCAGATTGAGGCCGCGGAATTCCGCGGCGTCGTTTCCGAGGGGATGTTGTGTTCCGAAGCCGAGTTGGGAGTAGGCGACGACGCGGACGGCATCTGGGTGCTGCCGCCCGACGCAGTCCTCGGGCGGTCCGTGACCGATGCCCTGGGGCTGGACGACACCGTGCTCCACTTGGAAGTTTATCCCAACCGGCCGGATTGCTTGTCGGTCATCGGCATCGCCCGGGAAATTGCGGCCCTGACCGGCGGGACGCTGCGGCTGCCCGAGGTGCGATTGGAGGAGACTGGAGAACCGGCCGCCCGGGCGGTGGTGGTTCAAAACGAGGACACCGGCTTGTGTCCCCGCTACACCGCGCGGGTCCTGAGGGGAGTGGAGATCGGGCCGTCGCCGGCGTGGCTTGTGCAAAGACTTCGGGTGGCGGGCATGCGGCCTATCAACAACGTGGTGGACGTCACCAACTTCGTCATGTGGGAATCGGGCCAGCCGCTGCACGCCTTCGATTACGACCGCCTCGAAGGCGGGCGCATCGTCGTGCGCCGGGCGCGCCCGGGCGAGCGGTTAATGACGCTCGACGGCGAGGAACGGCGGCTCGATCCGGAAATGCTGGTCATCGCCGATGCGGCCAGGCCTGTGGCCTTGGCTGGCGTCATGGGCGGTGGCGACAGCGAGGTGCGGGACGCGACGAAGACGGTTCTCCTTGAATCGGCCGCCTTCGATCCAATATCCGTACGCCGCACGGCCCGGCGCCTCGGGATGCGCACCGAGGCTTCCCACCGGTTTGAAAAGGGTCTTGACCCCAACGGCGTCGCGTGGGCATCGGCCCGCGCGGCCCAGCTCATGCGGGAACTGGCCGGCGGGGAGCTTCTGGCCGGCGCGGTTGACGTGTATCCCCGGCCGGTCGCGCCCCGCCGGGTTTCCTGCCGGCCTGAGCGGGTGCGCCGGCTCCTGGGGGCCGATGTAGAAGACCGGCAGATCGCGGCGTACTGGCGAGCCTTGGGGTTCGAGGTGGAAGAAGGCGACGATCGGTTTTCCGTTACGGTGCCCACGTTCCGGCCCGACATCCGTCAAGAAGCTGACCTAGTCGAGGAAGTCGCGCGCCTTTTCGGGTACGACCGGTTGCCCGAGTCAGTGCCCGGGGGGCTTGCCGGCGTTGGCGGCCGGCCGCGGCCGCTTCGCTTGGTGGACAAGGTTCGGGATGTGCTCGTCGCCGGCGGATTGTATGAATGCGTGACGTATAGCTTCATCCATCCCGCCACCGCGGACCGGCTGCGCTGGCCGAAAGACGATCCTCGCCGGCAAGCGATCACGCTGCGCAACCCACTGAGCGAGGAACAATCGGTCATGCGAACCTCCTTGTGGGGGGGGCTGCTCGAAACCGCTGCCCGCAATCGGGCGCGGCAGGTGAGGTCCGTGCACTTGTTCGAAATCGGTGCCGTCTATCACCCGCGCGAGGACGGCGACGGGCTTCCTCATGAGCCCCGC
Organism: Bacillota bacterium; assembly: GCA_017656145.1. GTDB lineage: Bacteria > Bacillota > Limnochordia > Limnochordales > ZCTH02-B6 > JACDOI01. The sequence continues at coordinate 23,075 of JACDOI010000031.1, forward strand.
AAAGCCGGCATCCTCATGATGGGCCCGTTGCCGGAGCGCGGGTGGGCGAGGAAGGCCGAAAGGGCCACCTTCTACCACCTGAAGGGGCTGGTTGAGCGCATCCTGGAATCGCTCGGCCTTGCGGGCGAGTTCGCCCCCGCATCCGACCCGAGCTTGCACCCGGGGAGGCAGGCGGTGCTTTCAGTGGCCGGCCGGCCCGCCGGCATCTTAGGCGAGGCCCATCCGCACGTGTCCGCGGCCTACGACCTCGAAGGCGAGCGGATCTACCTCGCGGAGCTGGACATGACGGCGCTGGCGGGCGCGGTGCCGAATGAGATCCGCCACCGGCCTTTGCCCCGATACCCCGCCGTGGAGCGGGACTTGGCGTTGGTCGTGCCGCGCACCTTGCCCGCGGCGGCGGTCACGAGCGCGATCCGGCGGGCTGGCGGCCCGCTGCTTGAGGACGTGGTGCTGTTCGACGTGTACGAAGGTCCCCAGGTCGAGCCGGACCACCGGAGCCTGGCCTATTCCCTCACGCTGCGGGCTCCGGATCGGACATTGACCGACGCTGAGGCCAACCGGGTGGTCCAGGCTATCGAGGAGGCTCTCGGCGCCGCGCTGGGGGTTCGACTGCGCCGCTGACGGCGCCGCCCGCAGGGCCTGGGCACCGGCCGCGGCGGGCAATGATGGCTTGAGTCGGATGCGTTGCCCAGGATCGGGAGGAGTTGTTTTCGAACGCCACGAAGTCCACCGGCGATGCGGGGCCGGAGGGGGGACAGCCATGGGGCAAGCCCAGCACCAGGCTCCCGTCAAACATCGGGTTTGCGTGCGGATTGGCGATGAGGAATTCGTGCTGCGGGGCGAAGCACCGCCCGAGTACATGCAGCGGTTGGCGGAGCTGGTGCACGCCAAGTTCGTCCAGCTCCAGGCGGCCTACCGCCATCTGCCGAGGCACCGGATCGCCATCTTGACGGCGATCCATCTGGCGGACGAGGTGGAGAAGCTAAGAGCGGAAAACCAAGAGCTTCTCAGCCTGTTCGAGGAGGCCTAGTGAGGGTTTGAACTGGCTTGATGGCGTCATCCTGGGCGGCACGGCACTGTGGGCGGTTCGCCGGGCCCGGCAAGGCTTCCGCCGGGTCGTGCTTGAGACCGGCGGCGCGGCCTTGGGGCTCTACCTCGCTTGGAGCTACGGCCAAAGTGTCGCCCGGTGGACGGCGGCCTTCGGCATCCCTCATTGGATCGGCCTTCCCGCGGCGTACGCGGCCTTAGTGTTTGTGCCGGCGGCGGCGGGGCATGCGGCGGGCCAGCGGGCCGTGGGAACCGGGGGAGTGTGGAACCGACTCGGCGGCGGTTTGATTGGAGCCGTGGAAGCGCTGGCCGCTGTAGGGGCGGGAATTGTCGTCTGGGCGCAACTGGGGGGACCCTTGTACGCGGCGCCCATTGTCGATTCGGCCATGGCCGGCTGGATGCTCTACATCCTGCCGGCCTTGTATCGCCAAGGGGTAGAGGTGCTACCGCGGTGAAGAACCTCGAGATCGCGTGGATTCTCGAGGAGATCGCCGATCTCTTGGAGCTGTTGGACGAAAATCCGTTCAAGATCCGGGCTTACCGCCGGGCGGCCCGCAGCATCGAGTTGTTGCCGGAAGACATCGAAACCGTATGGCGGGACGGGCGGCTGGGCCGGATCGAAGGCGTCGGCAAGGCCATCGAGGAAAAAGTGAGTCAATGGTTGGCCACCGGCACGATGCCATTTTACGAGGAGCTCAAGCGGCGGGTTCCGCCGGGACTGTTGGAAGTCGTCCGGGTGCCGGGGGTCGGGCCCAAGGTGGCCTTGGCGCTTCACCGGGAGCTTGGAGTTGCCGGGCTCTACGATCTGGAGCGGGCTTGTCGCGAGCATCGGGTTCGCCACGTCAAGGGACTCGGCCCCCGATCGGAAGCCAACATCCTTGCCGGAATCGAGCGCCTCCGGCGGCAGGCGGCCCGAACGCCTCTCGGCATGGCCATCCCCATCGCCCGGGAGATGGCGGCGGCCTTGGAGACGCTTCCCGCCGTGCGCCGGGTGGCCATCGCGGGAAGCTTGCGGCGGGGTCGGGAGACCGTCCGTGACGTCGACCTTCTGGTGGCCAGCCCTACCCCGGAGTCCGTGATGGAAGCGTTTGTGCGCTTGCCGGGCGTAGAGCGGGTGATAGCCCGAGGCGACACGAAGTCGTCGGTCATTCTCAAGGTAGGCCTGCAGGCGGATTTGCGGGTTGTCGCGCAAAAGGAGTTTCCCGCCGCGCTCCACCACTTTACCGGTTCCCGGGAACACAACGTGGCCATGCGGGAGCTAGCCCACTCCCTGGGGCTTACGATCAGCGAGTACGGCGTGTTTCGGTTGGCCGGAGGGGAGCGCCTGCCCATCTCGGATGAAGCCGATGTGTTTCGCACCCTGGGCCTCGAATATATCCCGCCGGAGCTGCGGGAGGACGGCTCGGAGATTGACGCCGCCCGGGAGGGGCGCCTGCCCCGCCTTGTAGAGCCGGGGCACATTCGCGGCGACCTGCACGTGCACAGCGACTGGAGCGACGGCGTGCATTCCATCGCTCGAATGGCCGAGGAAGCTCGCCGGCGGGGATACGAGTATGTGGCCATCACCGACCATTCCCGCTCGCTTGGCATAGCCCGAGGCTTAACCCCGGAACGGCTGGAAGAGCAGCTGGAAGAGATCCGGCGCCTCAATCGCCGCTGGGACGATTTCCGGATCTTGACCGGCTGCGAGGTAGACATTTTGCGGGACGGCAGCCTGGACTTCGACGACGAGCTCCTGTCCCGGCTGGACGTGGTCGTCGCGTCCGTCCATAGTGGCCTCAATCAGGACGAGGAGACGATGACCGAGCGCATCATCAGGGCCATGCACAATCCGCACGTGGACATCATCGGCCATCCTACCGGACGGGTCCTCGGCCGCCGGGACCCGTACCCGGTGGACATGACCCGGATTTTGGAGGTCGCGGCTCGCACTGGCACTGCCCTGGAGATCAACGGCAGCCCGGAGCGGCTCGACCTAAAGGATGTCCACGCGCGCTGGGCCCGGGACCGCGGCGTCATGCTGTGCGTCAACACCGACGCCCACAGCGCCGACGGCCTCGGCAACATGGCGTTTGGCGTGACGGTCGCGCGGCGGGCCTGGCTTGAACCCCGGGACGTCCTGAACTGCCTGCCGTGGCCCGAGTTGAGACAGCGGCTGAAGGACGGCCGCCGGTGACGGCGGCGGGGCCTCGGATGCCGGAGCCGAGAGGAGGACCGGCGATGGATGAGCGTTCCCGGCGGGTTTTGGAGTTTCCCGAGATCATCGAGCGGCTGGCGGCGGAGACGACGTTTGCGCCGGGCCGGGAACTGGCTTCCCAGCTGCTTCCGGAGACCGATCCGGATGAGGTGCGACGGCGGTTGGCCGAGACCGCTGAAGCGCTGAAGTTTGTGGACGAGGCCGGCACGGTGCTGGCCGGCGCACGGGACGTGCGGCCAGCGGTAGCCCGCGCCCGCATCGGCGGCGTTTTGTCAGGAAGCGAATTGCTGGACGTGGCAGCGACGGCCGCCTGCGCCGGGCGGCTCCGCCGGATATTTCTGGCCGAGCCTGAAACTTGTCCGCAGCTGGCGGCCCACGCTCTGCGGTTGGGGACGTTTGCGGAGCTTGAGGAAGCCATCACCGCCTGCATTGGACCCGACGGCCAGGTCATCGACGATGCGAGCCCTACGCTGAAAAGACTGCGAGCCGACATTCGGGCCGCGCAAAGCCGCGTCCGCGAGCGGCTCGATGCCGTCGTCCGATCGGCCAATCTCCGGCCCGCTTTGCAGGAGCCTCTGGTCACCGTGCGCAACGGCCGGCCGGTGGTGCCCGTAAAGCAAGAGCACAAGCACCTCATTCCGGGTGTCGTTCACGACACGTCGGCCAGCGGGGCCACGGTGTTCGTGGAGCCCCTGGTGGTGTTTGAGCTCAACAACGAATTGCAGGAGTTGCGGGTCCGGGAGGCCCGGGAAGTGGACCGGATTCTCGCGCGGCTCAGCGCCCAGGCCGGTGAGGCGGCCGATGCGCTTCTGGCCACGGTGGAAAGCTTGGCCCGGATCGATCTGGCCATGGCTAAGGCGCGGCTTGCCCGCTCCATGAGGGCTGTGGCGCCCAAGATGAACGAGGACAGCTTCATCCGAATCGCCGGAGGCCGGCACCCCCTGTTGCCCGGCGAGCCTGTGCCGATCGATGTCCGGCTCGGCCGGGACATCCGGGCGCTGGTCATCACCGGACCCAACACCGGCGGCAAGACGGTCACCTTAAAGACCATCGGTCTGTTCAGCCTCATGGCGCAGGCCGGGTTGTTCGTCCCGGCCGAGCCCGGCACCGAACTGGCCATTTTTCGAGGGATCTACGCGGACATCGGTGATGAGCAAAGCATTCAGCAAAATTTAAGCACATTTTCGTCCCACATGTCCAACATCGTCGCCATCTTGCGCCAGGCGGGCCCCGGCTGCCTGGTGCTTCTGGACGAATTGGGCGCCGGCACTGACCCTGCCGAGGGAGCCGCGCTGGCCATGGCCATTTTGGACCATCTGTCCGGCGCGGGAGCGCTGTGCGTCGCCACATCCCACTACAGCGAACTCAAGGCGTTTGCCCACAGCCGGCCCGGGATGGAGAACGCGAGCGTGGAGTTTGATCCCGATACGCTGCGGCCGACTTACCGCTTGCAGATGGGTCTGCCTGGGCGCAGCATGGCGCTGGCGGTGGCGGCCCGGCTCGGATTGCCCGGGGAGGTGCTGGAAAACGCCCGGGGCCGGCTGGCCCGGGAGGACTTGCGGGTCGATGAGCTCATTCACAACCTGGAGGCTTCCCGGCGGGAGGCCGAGGCGGAACTGGCGACCGCCCCCCCGCGGCGGGCGGCCCCCCACCAGCGGAAGGCCAAGCGCCATGCACCCCCCCCGGGCGGGGCAGCCCCGCGGGATGAGCCGGTTGGGCACGCCCCCGCCCCCCCCCCGGCGGTGCGGGCCC
>JACDOI010000032.1 GCA_017656145.1 Bacillota bacterium
CCGCGGCGTCGACGTGCCGCCGGCCCGGGAGTTCGTCATGCAGGCGGGGGCGGGCGCCGCCGCGCGCGTGGGTGCGCGGATGGTGCATATCGGCAACCGCGCCTGGTTCGCCGCCAACGAGATCGACGCGGAGCCCCTCGCGCAAGCGCTGGCGGCCGCCGACGCCGACGGGGCCCTCCCGGGGCTGACCACCGTGGGCAGCCGGCCCGCCCCCGGCGGGGCGGTGGTCGATGCCGGCAGCAAGGTGCTCTCTTCAGACCCCTCGGTGACCGGCGACGGCACCTTCGGCCTTGTCGCCGGCAGGCCCGATGTGCGGGTTGTGCGCCTGAGCGAGGAGCACGGCATTCTTTCCGTCGACCCGGGCGGGCCGGAACTGCGGGTGGGGGATCGGCTGCACATCATCCCAAACCACGTCTGTCCGGCGGTCAACCTGTCCGACGTTCTCTATGGATACCGGAACAGGCAGGTCGTCCGGGAGATCCCCGTGGCCGCCCGGGGACGGTTCCGGTAGCGGGCCGGTGCGCCGGAACGCACGCGTGCCGGATTCGATGGCCTAAGGGAGGAGCAGGAGCACTCTTGTCGCCGCGTGAGCTTGAGCATTACTTGCACCAGCACATCCCCATCTCGAAAGCCATGCATGTGCGGGTCCTCGCGTGCGACAATCGGTCGGTGGTGCTTTCGGCGCCTCTTGAGCCGAACATCAACCACCGGGAGACTGCGTTTGGCGGCAGCGCGTCCGCGCTGGCTATCCTGTCCGCGTGGTCGCTGGTCCACGTTCGCCTGACGGAAGCCGGTATCGCAAGCCGCATCGTCATTCAGCGAAACACGATGGAATACCGCCGGCCGATCAAAGGCGAGTTTACGGCCCGGGCGTCGTTGAAAGGCGACGAGGAGTGGGCAAAATTTGTGCAGGCCTTCGTACGCCGGGGCAAGGCTCGCATCCGCGTCGATTCGGTCGTGGAATACGCCCAAGAGATAGCGGGCGAGTTCAGCGGGGACTTTGTCGCCCTTGGGCCTGGTTGACTTCTCGCCCGGGGGCCTGTATAATGCAGAAAATCAATTGATAGCGAATTCTCGCGTGACGACGACTCGGAGCGGTCTGCGGGGGGACATGTTGTGCCCTAATTTGTCTTCCCGCGAACGACCCGCTTGTTCTCGCGCCCGCCATCCGCAGGCGGCCCGCGGCCGGATGGCGCCCAACGTTCCCTGCTGTCAGAAATCCGGCCGTGACACCGAGCTGCCCTCGGATCTTGAGGAGGGAGACGCCGTGGCCGCCCTGGAAAGCGCCCTCACGTACTTAGCGGCCAACGCAGACCGCTTTTGGAAGGCTTTGGGAATCCATCTGGAGCTTGCGGCCGCAAGTCTAGCCGTCGCCGCTGCCGTCTGCATTCCCTTGGGGATCTGGGCGGCCCGTTCGCCGGCCGCCGGCAACTGGGCCATGAACGTCATCGAGGCGCTCAGAGTTGTTCCAAGCCTTGCCGTCTTGATCTTGGTGTTTCCGTATCTCGGTTTTGGCGCCCGAACGGCTATGGTGGCGCTGTCCATTCTGGCCAGTCCCCCGATCCTGGTCAACACGTACGTCGCGTACCGGAACATCGATCCCGCCGTGCTGGAAGCCGCCGTCGGGATGGGCATGACGCCCGGGCAGATCTTGCGCTGGATTGAAACGCCTCTTGCGGCTCCCGTTGTGATGGCCGGCATTCGAACCGCGGCCAGCGAAGTGGTGGCCAGCGCTACGCTGGCCGCGTTTATCGGCGGAGGGGGCCTTGGCGAGTTCATCGTCAACGGCTTGGCGATGAACAACGTGGGGCTGCTTCTGGTGGGAGGGATTCCCGTAGCGCTTCTCGCCTTGTTGGCGGAGGGATTGCTGTCCATTCCGGAATACGTCGTCCGGCGGCGAATTCGGTAGCTGGCGTCACCCCGGTGACGCTGTGAGTCAAATCCCGTTTCTCAAGGGGGGTTTCAAGTGCACTCGATGGTGCGTCGCGTCTGGGTTGTCGCAGTCCTGGCGCTGCTTGCGGCCGGGGTAGCCGTTGCTGGAGCTTGCGCCCAGCCCGCGGATAAGCCGATCATTCGAATCGGCTCCAAGAATTTCACCGAGCAGTTGCTGCTCGGCGAAATGTACGCCCTGATCTTGGAAGAGCACGGGTACCGGGTCGAGCGCAAGCTGAACCTGGCCGGCACCTTGGTCGCCCATCAGGCGCTGGTGCACGGGGAGATCGACCTGTACCCGGAGTACACCGGCACGGGGCTCATCAACATGTTGCATATGGAGCCCATGTCCGATGCGGGCCAGGTGTACGAAGCGGTTCGCGACGGCTACTTGCGAGAATGGAACCTGGTCTGGCTCGATCCGGCCCCGATGAACAACACGCAGGCCATCGCGGTGACCAGGGAAGTCGCGGAGCGCTACGACATGTACACCTTGTCCCGCATGGCGGAGGTGGCGCCAGAGCTAGTGCTCGCGGCAGTGCCCGAGTTCACCGAGCGCCCCGACGGCCTCAAGGGGCTGCAGGAGGTGTACGGCGGCTTCCAATTCCGCGAGGTGAGAATGGTGGACTACGGGCTCAAGTACCGGGCCTTGTTGGCCGGTCAGGCCGACGTGACGGTGGCCTTTGGCACCGACGGCGAGATTATAGGTTACGGCTTTGTGGTCATGGAAGATGACAAGGGGCTCTGGCCGCCGTACCAGGTGGCGCCGGTGGTGCGCAAGGAGCTGCTCGATCAGGCTCCGGAGGTGGCCGACATCCTGAACCGGCTGCAGCCGCACCTGACCGGGGCTACGATGCAACAGCTCAACTGGGAGGTAGACGGCAACAAGCGGGAGTACACCCGGGTGGCCCGGGAGTTCTTGCGGGAAATCGGGATGATCCATTAGGGCTTGTTTCAGAAGCCTCAGAGCAGGTGATAGCGGCATGACGCATTTGGAGCCCGCCATTGTCCTGGACCGGGTCTCCAAGACGTTCCCGGGCGCTGCCCGCCCGGCGGTGTCCGAATGCAGCCTGACCGTTGGAGCCGGCGAGCTGGTGGTGCTGCTGGGTTCGTCCGGCAGCGGCAAGACGACGCTGCTCAAAATGATCAACCGGCTGTACGAGCCGACGTCAGGAACCATCTACGTGAACGGCCAGGACGTCCGGGCCGTCTCAGCCGTCGAGCTCCGGCGGCGGATCGGGTACGTCATCCAGCAGGTGGGGTTGTTTCCGCACCAGACCGTCGCGCAAAACATCGCTACCGTGCCGCGCATTCTCGGTTGGGACCGGAAGCGCATCGAGGAGCGCTGCGATTTTCTTCTGGAGCTCATGCAGCTGCCGCCTGAGCAGTTTCGCGACCGGCGCCCGCGGCAGCTTTCCGGGGGCCAGCAGCAACGGGTCGGCATTGCCCGGGCGCTGGCCGCCGATCCTCCGATCTTGCTGATGGACGAACCGTTCGGCGCCCTGGACGCCATCACCCGGGAGACTCTCCAGGATGAGCTTTTGCGCATTCAGGCGCAGTTTCAGAAGACGATCCTTTTTGTCACCCACGACGTGGATGAAGCGCTCAAGCTGGCGGACCGGATCGCGGTCATGAAGGACGGGCGAATTGAGCAGGTCGGCACCGCGATCGAACTGCTGCACCGGCCGGCGACGCCGTTTGTCCGCCAGCTTTTGGGTGCCGACGACTGGTTGCAGCGACTGTCGGTCGTGCCGGTGCGCCGCGCCATGAACGCCGAACCCGAGGTGGCCGCGGCGTCCAGCGCTCAGCCCCTGCCAGCAGAGGCGAGCCTGCGGGACGCGCTGGAAGCGCTGCTGCGATCTGACCTCAAGCCCGTGCCGATCGTGGATCGCCGCGGGAGGCGGGTGGGCGTCGTCCGCTGGGAAGACGTTCGAGCCGCGGCGGGTGACCCGTTTGGGCAGGTGGTGAGCCCGTGACGTACCTGGCGGAAAACTGGGATTTCGTCCTGGAGCTGGCATGGCAGCACATATCCTTGGCTGCCTCCGTCCTGTTCATCGCGCTCGCGCTGGCCCTGCCTTTGGGCGTTCTGTTGGCCCGTTTCGGCCGCCTGGCCACGCCGGTCTTGGGATTGCTCAGCGTCGTTTACACCATTCCCAGCATGGCGTTGTTCGCCCTGCTCATCCCTGTAACCGGGCTCGGTTTCAAAACCGCCGCGACGGCGCTCGTCGTCTACTCTCAATTCATCCTGGTGCGAAACACCGTGGCGGGGTTGCAGGGCGTGGATCCGGCCGTCCTCGAAGCCGCGGTGGGCATGGGCATGAGCGGCTGGCAGGTGTTCCGGGAAGTCCGGTTGCCCCTGGCCATGCCGGTCATCCTGGCAGGGGTGCGGGTCGCCGCGGTGTCAATCATCGGCCTGGCGAGCTTGGCCGCCTGGATCAACGCGGGCGGATTGGGTGTGTTATTGTTTCAAGGTCTGTATCAGGATCACGCGACCAAGATTTGGACAGGTACGATACTCATCGCATTCATCGCCATTGCTGCCAGCCGCCTGCTGCAACGCTTGGAGCGGCGGATCCGATCCGGGCTGGACGGGCCGTGAGCCGGCTCCATCCGCTTCGAACGAAACGGATCCGGAGCATGTGACTGTCAGAGGATGTTGAAACGTATCAGGAGATGACCGCTTGCTGCCAGCTGCTCCGCCATAGCCATGCGCCGGCTATGGCAAAGCCGAGCACGTCCGAAAGAAAGAACGACCACCACAGCCCCGCAGGACCCCACTGCAACCCCCAGATGAGGGCTGCCGCCAGCGGCATCCGCAACAGCCAGCGGTTCAAGATGGACAAAGCCATGGAAACGCCGGTCCGGCCCGCACCTTGGAATGCGCCTTGCACGACCATAATGCCGCCGGAGAAACCGAAGGCCCACCCGCTGACCCTCAGGAAATCGGTGCCTAGGGCGATGACGGAGTCGTCAGCGACGAACAGCCGCATGATGACCGGAGCCAATACCGCCGCAACGGCGCCGCCGAACCCCACGGCCGCCACGTCCAAGGCGACGCCGGTCCAGGCCACCTGACGACTGCGGGCCAGCTTCTGGGCTCCCACGTTTTGGCCGACGCCCGTGCCCACCGCCTGGCCCACGGCCGCGGAAGTCGTCCACACCATGGACATGACCCGGTTGACGACGCCGTACGCGGCCGTCACCGCCGGCCCCAGCCGGGTGACGATGGCCACCATGGCCACGGCCGAGAAGCTGCGGGCCGCGCCGTCAAGAGCGGCCGGCGCCCCGAGGCGCAACAGCTGCCAGGCCAACTCCGGGCGGGGGATCAGATCCCGGGGCGCAACGCGCACCGCCAACCGGCCCCGCAACAAGTACCCGAAGCCCAAGAGCCCCGCGATGGCCCGAGCAAGGAGTGTAGCCCAGGCAGCACCGGCTACGCCCAAGGCGGGAGCCGGCCCCCATCCGAAGATCAAGATGGGGTCAAAAACCAGGTTGAGCCCGTTGGACAAGACGGTGAGATACATGGGCCGTAAGGTGTCTCCCGCGCCCCGCAAGGTGCTCCGGAACGCGAAAAAAAGAAACGTGAACGGCACGCTCCAGATGATGACCGAGATGTAGGCGTAGGTGTGCGAAAACAGCTCGCCGGAGGCGCCCAGTAGAGCGAGCAGCGGCACCCGCAACAAGTGAGCGACGATAGAAAGGAGGAGCGCGAACCCAACGGCCACCGAGATCGTCTGCCCGGCGATAAGGCTGGCCTGACGGGGCTTTCCCGCCCCGGTCCACTGGGCCACCAGCGATGCGCCGGCGATGGTGATGCCCATCGCGATCGAGGTCAACAGCCAGTCGGTGGGAAACACGACGGACACCGCGGCCACCTCGGCCGCGCCCAGGCGGCCGACCCAGAACATGTCTACCAGATTGTAGACCGTCTGCAGGATATTGCCGGCCACAAGCGGCCCCGCCAGGCGCAGCAAGTTGGCAGCAATGGGGCCCCGGGTGAAGTCCACGGCCCCCCGGCTTCGATCCTGTTCCTGCGCCCGCCGGCTCTGAACGGCCCTGGAGTCGTCCAAGCTCAAGTCGCTGGCCCCGGGCGGCCCGTCAGGCAGTTTCATCCGCCTCCTTTCCGTCTTGCCCCCGGCGGTAGGGTTACATGGCCGCCACCCGGCTCTTTCGGCGCCGGGCGGCGACGATCCTGGCCAGAGCGGGACCGGCCAGCGCGATCAGGGCGAGAGCCAATAAGGTCGCGGAGATGGGGCGGGTGAAAAAGACCGTGAAGTCGCCCTGGCTGATGGCCAGCGCCCGGCGAAGTTGCTGTTCGGCCAAGGGCCCAAGGATGAGCCCGATGACCGCCGGGGCCACGGGAACGTCCATCCGGCGCATGGCAAAGCCGACAAGGCCGATGACGAGCAACGTCATCAAGTCCACCAGGGAGTTGCTGAGGCTGTACACCCCTAATGTGGCAAACACGAGGATGCCGCCGTACAGCAGGGGCTGCGGGACGGTGAGCAGCCGGACCCACAAGCCCACCAGCGGCAGGTTAAGCACCAAAAGCATCGCATTTCCCAGGTAGAGACTGGCGATCATACCCCACACCAGCTCAGGATTGTTTTGGAACAGGAGCGGTCCCGGCTGCAGGCCGAACTGTTGGAAAGCGGCCAGCATAATCGCGGCGGTGGCGGATGTAGGGATCCCCAGCGTCAGCAAGGGTACCAGCACGCCGGCGGCCGCGGCGTTGTTGGCCGCTTCGGGCCCGGCCACCCCTTCGATCGCGCCGCGGCCGAACTCGTCCCGGTGGCGGCTCAGCCGCCGTTCCAGGGAGTAGCTCAAAAACGTCGGAATCTCGGCCCCTCCCGCCGGCAGGGCACCCAAGGGGAACCCAAGCAGGCCGCCCCGAATCCACGCGGGCCACGAGCGGCGCCACTCCTCCCGGTTCATCCAGATGGACCCGCGCACTGCCACGACTTCCGGGGCGCCCCGGGCCAGCTGGGAGGCGGCATAAAGCGCCTCCCCCACTGCAAACAGCCCCACCGCGACGATGACGACGTCGATACCGTCCAGCATTTCCAGCATGCCCAAGGTGTAGCGGGCTTGGCCCGTCTGCAGGTCGATACCGACCAGTCCCAGGGCCATGCCGAACAGCAGGCTCGTAAGCCCTTTCACCAAAGACCCGCCGAGCAGCGACGTCACGGTGGTGAAAGCCAGCACCATCAGAGCGAAGTATTCGGCAGGCCCAAACCGCAAGGCTACCCGCACCAACGCCGGAGCGAGAAACGTCAGCCCGGCGGTAGCCAGGGTCCCGGCAACGAACGAACCGATGGCAGCCGTGGCCAGGGCCGCCCCGCCCCGGCCGCGGCGGGCCATGAGATTGCCTTCCAGGGCGGTGATGATAGAAGCGCTTTCACCCGGCGTGTTGAGCAGAATGGCCGTCGTCGAGCCGCCGTACATGCCGCCGTAGTAAATGCCGGCAAACATGATGAACGAACCGACCGGATCGCGGCCGAAGGTGACCGGCAAAAGCAGGGCCACCGTCAAAGCCGGCCCGATGCCCGGCAGGATGCCCACCATGGTGCCCAGCGTGACACCCGCCAGGGCCCAAAGCATGTTTTTCAAGGAAAATGCTACGGCAAAGCCGTCCCAGAGAAGCTTCAGTGTGTCCACTGGACGACCTTCCTAACGCAACATGGTGGTGAGCATGCCGCCGGGCAAATGCAGTCCCAAAAGCCGGGTGAACACAACGTACACGACAAACGCCAGCCCAATACCCACCAGGATGTCCCGGCCGTACCGGCGGCTTCCGAAGGCGAACGCGACGGCCCAAAAAAGCAGTGCTGAAGCGACAACGAATCCGGCCCGCTCCATCAAGAGGAACTGCCCGGCCAAAGCGGCGGCGACAATCGCGACCGAAGGCCAGTAAACGGCCGGCTTGGGCGCATCCCCGACTACGGGCGGTTTCCCGGATGCGGCAGGCCGTTCCTCCAAACTTCCCGATTTCGCTGGTGCGCGCCGGGCGGCCTGGGCCAAAAGCGCGAGGCCGCATGCTCCCAGTCCTCCCGAAACGAGAAACGGGAAAAACCGCGGGCCGATGTGCGCGTAGCTTGGCGAAACCCGAATGTTCAAGGCGCCGGCGAACAAGAACGCCGCCAGGCCCAAAACGCCCAGGGCGAGCAGCAGGTCGCCGGTAAAGAGGACGCCGCGCGAATCGCGCCCGGCATCAGGGGCCCTCCGTCCCTCTTGAGGAGGGAGGGAGGGCCCGCCGGGGTTAGAGCGTTGCTCTGGCAAGGGCGTTTCCACTCCGGATCACTCGACGAGACCGATGTCCCGCAGGACTTGTTCCACCCGGGCGTTCTCCTGGGCCAGGTAATCGGCGAAGTCGTCGCCTGAGAGGTAGAAGTCGTTCCAGTTGTTGGCGGCTAGTATCTCTTGCCACCGGGCGCTGTCGTGCAGTTGATCGAAGGCGGCGATGAGCGCGTCCCGCTCTTGGGCCGTGATGCCCGGCGGAGCGACGACGCCGCGCCAGTTGGCAACTTCGATGTTGATCCCAAGCTCCTTGAGGGTCGGGATGTCGACCCCCGGAATCCGTTCGCCGGCCGAGACGGCCAGCGCTCGCAAATTGCCCGCCTCGATCTGTCCGGCCCATTCACCGTATCCTGTTACACCAGCGGCCACGTGCCCGCCCAGCATGGCCGCGAGGGCTTCACCGCCGCCGGAGAAGGGGATATAGTTGATGTCCTCCGGCGCGACGCCGATTTCCTTGGCCAACAGGCCGACCAGGATATGGTCCACTCCGCCCGCAGAGCCCCCGGCCCACGAGACGGCGCCCGGATTGGCTTTGAACGCCTCAATCAGATCGTCCATCGTCTGAAACGGGGAGTCGGCCGGTACCGCGATGACTTCGTACTCCGCGGTCAAGCGCGCGATGGGCGTCGTCTGGGCCAGCGTGACCGCGGACCGGTTGGTCAGGATGGCCCCGACCATAACAAGGCCGGAGATCATTACCAGATCGCCCGCTCCCCGCTCGGTGCTGACCAGCCGGGCCAGCCCGATGGTGCCGCCCGCTCCAGGGACGTTGAACACTTCCACGCTGCCGGGAATGATGCCCGTTTCCCGGAAAACCGCCTGGGCAAAGCGCGCGGTTTGATCCCATCCGCCGCCCGGGCTCGCCGGCGCCATGATCCGAAGCGAGTCGGGGGGAGTCGCCTCTTGCGCGGGGGCGAGCGGTCCTATCGCCGCGACGGCCAAGAACGCCATTCCGAGTACGGCCACAAAACGCGAGCATCGCCCCGGGACGGTCATCCGCATACGTCCGTCCACCTCCGGGAAGCCGGGATGAATGTTGGTTGCCGCGGTAATGCATAAGACAGGCTGTTTTGTGGATCGGACGAATAATTCTTGATTGCTGTCAAAGGTCCTTCCCAACAAGCGAATTCTGTCCTAACTAAGCCGGTCTCGGCGAGAAAAGCCCGGCGCGGCTTTGGGCGAGACTAGCGGGAGCGGAGACGGCGCACCACCAGCAGCACGATAACGGTTGCGCCCGCCCCGATGATCAGGGTCTGATAGTAGCCCACCCATTCTGACACGACGGGCCAGGATGCGCCCAGCGCGGCCCCGGCTCCCGCGAGCGCCGCGTTCCAAATGAACGAACCGATGACGGTATAGGCGGTAAACGACACGGCGTTCATTCGAACAAGCCCCGCGGGTATCGAGATGACGCTCCTCAGGATGGGAACCATGCGGCACAGGAACACGGCCCGGGCGCCGTGCCGCGCAAACCATTCCTCCGCGTGCCGCAGGTGCTCCGGCCCCACCGTGAGATAGCGCTGGTAGCGGGCGATGAACCTGTGGACCCGTTCCCGCCCGAACGCCGCGCCGGCAAAATACAACGCGAACGAGCCCAACACGGAGCCGGCGGTGGCCGCGGCGACGACCCCAAACAGCGTCAGCGGGCTACGGGTGGTCATGAATCCGGCGAAGGGGAGCACCGCTTCGGAAGGGATCGGGGGAAACAGGTTTTCGGCCAAGACGACGAGCACGATGCCCGGATATCCCAGGGCCTCCATAATACGCGTTGCCCAGTCCACGTCCATGCCTCCGATGATCAAAGCAAGCCCCAACGATTTTCCTTGCATAGACACCTATTCCTTCCGGCGCTCCGACAGCCGCGGCGGTGATGCACCCGCGGCGTGCAGGATGGGTTTTTTCAGGAGGCCGGCTTTCTACCCGGCGAACCTTGATCGGCCCGTGGGCCAGGTGGTATACTGCGTTTGCCGCCGTCAAGGTTGTGCCGGTGGCTTGAGGAAATTGTCCTGATGGTGCGTCCGAACCGCAATCGATACGAGCGGGCACTTCTCATCTTCGCCCGTGCCGTTACCGTCGGCGCTGCCTATGTGACGGTCTTGCCGTTCCCCGGCCTTACGTCATCGTTCGTTGCCATCTTCGCCTCCCTGCTCCCATTTGATCTCATCGTGGCTTCGCCTCACCCGCCGGTTCGATTGCGAGACTGGCAGCGCCTGTTTGTCATCATCCGCCCGAGGATTCTTTCAACTGCCATCACTTTGCTGAGAGGCGTGGCCGTCGGTTCCCTGTTCGGAATACTCGCCGTGTTGGGCCTGCCCCGCGGCGCCGGGGCCGTCCTCACCTCGGGTCTGGCGTACGTCTGGGCAATGAACGCGCCCCACGTCATCTCCGCGTACGTCGCGATCTTGTCCGGGCTGAACGTCTTTGAGCGCTTGGCGGCGTTGGAAGCTGTTGCTACCGTCCGGATCGCGCAGGAGATCGTCGAGGTGATCGGCGTTTCGGGCGGGGGAACGTTGCTGGCCCTGTTTGCCGGATGGGGCGTCGGGGTTGGCACGGGCACGACGACGCGCCTTTTGTTGTCCCGCCCGTACCGGTCGCTGCGCAGCGCGGCGTACGAGCCTCCCATGCAGAAGCGGCCGTTCGACGAGGTCTTGCGGGTGGGGGACAAGAGCGTTCTTGTCTCAACCAAAGTCGAGGAAGGATCGCCGGTCGCGCACCGGGCGTTGGCCGACTGTGCGTTGCGGGAACGGTGGCGCACGACGGTGCTGTCGATCCGGCGGCAAGACCAGGAGCTGGTCATGCCTTCGGGCGCGGACGTGCTCTTGCCCGGCGACGAACTCCTGTTGCTCGCGGAAAGTGACCAGATCTCGGCCTTGCACGAGCAGTTTAGGACCCCGCGACGAGCGCCCGGGGCCGAGGGAGCCTGAAGGCCGTGCGTAAGAAACGATCCGGGGGGCTTAGTAGATCGACTCCCGGATATCGTACCGCGCCGCCTTGATGCCCATGGCCCGAATGCTTTCAGCCAGGCGCTTCAGCTCCGACTCGATTTCGGGCTCCGCGAGCGGCGTCAAGGCCGCTTCCCGGCGCCGGGCGATGTACATCGAGCCCGGTTGTTCGATGAACGGCGAAAGATAGACGAGGTCGCCCCGGCCCAAAGGCATTTGGGCGATGGCCGAGAGCGTCGCCTCGGCATGGGACTCGCGGTATTCGGCCCCGCCGGCGCCGATCATGACGATCAAGCCGACCTCGAGGGCGGCGGCCTTCAAATCGGACACAAACCGAACCAATTCGTCGCGCGACCCCGGCTTGTTCAAGAAGTGGAGCAGCTCGTCCAATCCAGTCTCCATTCCGATGTAGACCCGCTTGAGTCCCAGGTCCGCAAGGCGCCGCCAGCCTTCGACCGGGCGGCGCTCGCCGGTGTAGACATCGATGAACCCGAACACCGGCTCTCCGGGAAACGCCTGGGCCGCGATGTCCATCAACGATTCCAACCGGCTTTGGGAAAGGGCCAGCGCGTTGCCGTCGGCCAGGAAAATCCCCCGGCGCATGAGCGTCCCTTTACCCAGAAACTGTCGAACCGCCGCAGCGTGAGCGGCAAACTCCTCTGGGGATTTGGCCCGGAACGGCCGGCCCTGGTAGAAGCTGCAAAAGGTGCACCGGTTCCACGTGCAGCCCTCTGTGGCCTGGAGCACGATGCTCAAGTATTGGTCCGGCGGGAGAATGGAGATGGGTTTGTAGACCCGCGCAAACCGCTCTGCCTCGCCGAGGAGTCGTTCGGGCGTCCACCGGAGGATCTCTTCGTCCAGGCGGGCGCGCACGGCCGCATCGGTGTGAGGGCGGCACTGGGCGGCCACCGCGTACGCCTCGGCGAACAGCTCCGCGGCTTGGGTGGGCGTCAAGCGGCTTCGCCGACGGGAGCCTTCGCGCCAGCGCACTTCAACCGTCGATGCAAGGGAGCGCCGGTACGCGACGCCGCGCTTGAAGTACGCATACAGCCGCCCCTCGCGGTCGAAGGACGCGACCGTGTTCCGGTCGGGACTCAACGAGGTAAATCCCGGCTTGACGGTGGCAAGAAGCTTCATGACCGTTCCCACACCTTTATCGTACCACACGGCGGTCCGCGCCAGGCCACAGCAGGGAAATCATGTGTGCTGAGGAACTTTCTCCCATAGACTCGAATCGAACCAGTGCCTTCGCGCCCGTCGGGCGCGGGAAAGGCGCAGGCGAGGTACGACCGTTCCGGGAGGTACAACCGTTGCAGAGATGCGCTGTGGCCCTGGCAGTCGGGTTCATCGCGGGTTTTCTCGCTGCAACGGTCCGGGCTTATCCGGCAGCTCCCGTCGACTATTCGCGGGTCATCGCGGATTCTTCGTGGGTGTTCGTCGGATTTGCCGTCGATGCGGGGCAGGCCGGGCCGGGAGCCGGGGATCCGGTAGGCGACGAGCGGTCCGTGATGCCACAGATCGTACTGAAAGGGCCGGCGGTCTCCAAGCCGGTGAACATCCGGGTACCCGGCCGAACGCTGGGCGGCGTCGTTTGGAACGACATGCCGGTATTGGTCCCGGGGGCGCCTTACATCTTCTTTCTCAGGCAAAGCGAAGCCGGCGACTGGATTCCGACCGAAGGCGCCGCGGGCATTCGCCCGCTGGCCGCAATCCGATTCGACCCGGTGACGGGACGGATCGGCCTTGACGTCATCGACGAGCCCATTGTAGAACCCCTGCGGACGTTGGCCGCGGAACGGTCGATCTCTGTGGATTACCGGCCAATTGACGACTGAACTGCCTGGACTTTTTCAGGCAACCGACATCCCCTCGGGGGTAACCCGGCCAAATGAAGCGCAAGACAGTTTACTGGCCGCTGGCGATGGCCCTTTGTCTGGTCTTGACCGGTTGTTCGCTCGGATTCAAGACAAGCGTTGCCCGGGTGACGGCCATCGTGGAGCTCCAGGGTCCCGAGTATGCGTATCCGCTCATGGACGCGACCGTTACGGCCGGCGATGCGCGCGGGACGACCGGTATCAGCGGGCGAGCCTTGTTAGCGGGCATCGAACAAGACCGGATGCACGAGTTCGTCGTAACCACCGACTTCGGCACATTCCCCAGCCGGCTGTATCTTGACGGTAATGCCGCTGTTGAGCTGGCGGTTCCCCTGCCTGGCGAGATCAATCACGACGAGTTTGCCAACGTTGTCTTCTGGTTCCGGAGCGTCAACTGGCGCTGGCGGCGCGGCGACGTCCTTTGGGCATACTTTGATTTCAGCCGGTCCGGCTTGTCCACCTACGACCGAGAGGCGGCGGTGGGGCAGGCTGAACGGGAGTTCCGCTCATGGCTGGAGGGCCCTGGGACGTCCCTGCGATGGGGCGGGATCGCTTTGGCCGCGAACGAGGCCAACGTCGTGGTGCGGATGGTGAACGACGATGCGTATTTCAACCGGTTTCCCGAAGACCGCGGGCAAAATGTGGCGGCCCGGGGCGGGCCCATGGCGCAAGATGAGGAAGGGTACACGATCCGAGGAGAGATCTGGGTCCGGGCCGATTGCTGCCGGTTCCAAGACGGTTTGTACGCCCACGAGTTGGGTCACGTCTTAGGGATGGGCCATCCGGCAGATCTGTTCAGCGCCCGCACGGTGATGGGTTACTCGCACCAGGTGGCGGAGGCCGGTACGGTCGACCGCCTCATGCTTCAGGTCAAAATGCACTTGCCGCCTGGCATCCCGTACAATCCCCAAATGGCGGCACTGCGCAGCGCCGGCTTGCCGGAGCCCCTGCCGACGCCGGTGCGCTAGCTCGTTGGACCGGGTGCGGGCGTTTCGATCCAAAGCGTAGAGGTCGCGACGGCAGATCCGGGAGAGACGGCAACGCTCGTATTCGAGGTGAAAAACACAGGCGGTGTCACCGACACCTTCAGGTTGAGCTCCGGCGATCTTACCGGCGGGCCCTCAACGTACGGAGGCAGCGGCTTCGCGCGTCGCGCCCAACCGGTTTGGAACGGCCGGCGTTCCGGGCAGCATTGAGAGAGCAAGAACATTCGCCTGCGGGTGGACATTACGGAGCGACCTGGACTGCCATGGACGAGCTGCCGAATTACGCCACGCACATGAAGTGGGTGCTCACCAACGACATCGGCGGAACCTACATTGTCGCGAATCGAATATCAACAGATGCTGGGGGACGCTCAGCGGAAAGGCCTTCGCAATTTTTGCGTCTCCTTGTCTGTTCTTCGGATGGGGGTGTCTCCTGCCGGTTGGTTCGACTCTTGGAAATCGCTCGGCCCGAGTGTCCGCAGAAAGCCAGCGTAGCGGGCCAACACGGCGTTGCTCTCAGTCCCCGAGCCACGATTCGAGCCTGCGCACGCGGTTTAGGAATGCCTTTCTGCTTTCCGACGCACTTGTTCGAACCAAAGTGATTGACAGGTTGATTGACAACCGCAGGCAAAATGTCATCACCGGAAGCGTCGCTGGCCCATCCGTTGATAGCGGGTCGGGACGAGCTGTGCGAGGCGGCCAAGCCATAGGGCCCGCCGGGGAAAGGCGCAGCGGGCTTTGCGGCGCTCGATGGTCCGGCGGATGCGGCGGGCCGCGTCTTTTGCTTCCAGCGCAAAGGGCAGAAACCGCAGCCCCGCCGTCATCTCGGTGCGGACGAATCCCGGATAGACCACGGTGACGAAGATGCCTTCCGGCCGAAGTTGCCGGCCGACGCCTTCGAAATACCGGCCCATGGCCGCCTTGCTGGCGGCGTACGTTGGGCTTCCGAAAAGCCCCGGCAAGAGGGCCAGGGCGCTGGAGACGGCGGCAATGTGCCCCCGGCCGCGATCCCGCATGCCCGGAAGCACTGCCTCCAGCGAGTATACCGCTCCCAGGAAGTTAATTCCAAACAAATCGTCGACGGCGCGAGCGTCGGTATCCGGCGTCCTTCCCATGCCTCGGCCGGCGTTGGCCACCAGCACTTCCACCGGACCAGCTTCCCGGTTGAAGCGCGCCACGGCGCGGTGAACGTCGTCTCGGCGGGAAACGTCGCCGGGAAGGGGAATGGCCCAGCCGCCTGCGTCCTGGATGCGCCGGGCGATGTCCTCAAGCCGCTCCTTCCGGCGGGCGAACAGGCCGACCCGGGCTCCCACGGCTGCCAGTTCGAGGGCCAAAGCCTCCCCGATGCCCGATGACGCCCCGGTGATGAAGACCGGCTTATCTTGCCAAAAGGGCTCGGGCCTCCTCATGCCTCTGCGCTCCTTCGAATCGTGCCTTGCCCCGGGGAACACCTCAGAGCAGCCGCCAGGCGCCGCCGGACCGGCTAGCCCGTCAGTCGAACTGAGATGAACGTGATGCCGTCCTGCTCTTCGAGGCCGACGGGAAGCCCGCTTAGACCTTCTCCGGGAATGGCGATGCCGTACGCGTCGAAAAACCGCTTGGCGGGAATGCTCGTGCCGCCGTTGGACGTGCGCCGGACCGGAAACGCTCCCGGGGAGTTGGCGTCGTCGGTTGGCACGATGCCGACCTTTTGGGCATCCTTGTCATACGCTAAACGGACAAATTCCCCTGAGGGAAAATACTGCCTTGTGGCCGCGCGATTGAGCTTGATGCGCCCCCGGCGCGTAATTTGCGCGAACGGCTGCGTTTGCCGGCGGCTCTGTCGCGGTTCGTAAAACTCAAAGGGCATTGTGAACTCACCTCGCAGGTCGCATTGGGTGCTGTTGCGTATCCATTGTACCCGATTGGCGCTGGTTCAAAAAGCGTTTGCTGTGTCGGGTTGAACTGTCGAGGTCTTTGAGGTGTGCGGGTTTCAAGTGGTTTATTCCGTTCATTTTGGTCCTGGTCTTCTGGTTGCCTGGATTCGATTAGGCAAAACGAACCGCGTTGCTGTGCTGCAGCAAGGATCAACTCCTGGTGTTGTTCAATACTGGAGTGAGACAGGCTAAACATGTGAACTTGCAATGCGGCCGTCCGGTTTGACGCCACCATGCAGCACGAGCCGGCCATCGCTAGGCCGGTGCCAAATGCCTGACCGGGCTCTATATCGGCCTCGATTGGACTGATTCAACGTAAACGACACAACCAACTCTTATATCAAGCCGCGATGGCAGGCAGTAGAGGCGATATCATCCGCCGTATTGAGGATATGATGAGCCGCGTTGCTCGATGGCCGGAGGGTTCCTCTCCGGCGAATTCGTTCTGAGCAGTTGCCTGGACTCACACGCGCATGCTCGCAGGGCTGTTGTCCATCCCCGACTCCCATGGGTGGATGATCAGGTACACCGCCGTGGAAAGGGCCTACCACATGTAGGCCTCTTCGGCCAGCACCGGCAAGTTGCGGTCGGTGAGCGTCAGCACGACGGCGAACACCTCAAAGGCGAGCACCGTCCTTAACATGAGCGGTCAATCCAGACCTCTCTTGCATCCATTCGCGAGGCGGGATGGCTGCCGCACCCGGTCCCGGAGAGGCGCGGGCTCAAGCTGCTTCAACCTTTGGCTGGAATTGATCGCCGGTCGCCGGCCGCGGCGCCGGTCAGAACGGTGAACCGCAGGTGGGCTGGGGGTTGATCGGAGTTCATGGACATCGAAAGACTCGGGGTGCGGCCAAGCGGGGCCGGTGTCCGGTGCCACCGGACTCTTCTTATCCCCACCGGGGTTTCGGGCTGGGGCGGCCGGCCCGGCCCGGCTGCAACCGGGAAAGGCCGGCGCGGCCCCACAGCGGTGTTGGACGCTTTCTCCCGCCGCGCGGTGGATGGGGATATGAAAGACCCACAGGGGAACCGGTGTTCAGCCGGCGCCGTGGAGTACCACCTGGCGGACCGCCTGCCCCGCAGCCAGGCGGTCGAAGCCCTCGTTAATCTCATCAAGGGCGATGCGATGAGTGACCAGCTTATCCACGGGCAGTCGCCCTGCCTGGTAGAGCCGAAGGAACCGCGGCAAGTCGCGCCGGGGCACCGCCGAGCCCATGTAAGAGCCGCGCAAGACGCGTTCCTCCGCGGTCGCGGTCACCGCTGGGATTGACAGAACCGCGTCCGGGTGGGGCAGTCCGATCGTGACGGTCGTACCGCCCCGGCGGGTCGAACGGTACGCCTGGGCGAGCACCTCAGCATTGCCGGCGGCCTCGATGGCGTAGTCCGCACCGCCGCCGGTGAGGTCCCGTACGGCGTCGACCGCATCGGTTTCCCCCGCGTTTACCGCGTGGGTCGCACCGAGGGTCCGAGCGTGTTCCAATTTCTCAGGCAGTACGTCCAGCGCTAAGACAGGGTAGGCACCGGCTGCCACCGCCCCCATGACGGCGGCTAACCCAACCCCCCCGAGGCCGAAGACCGCCACGGAGCTGCCCGGTTCGACCCGGGCCGTGTTCACCACCGCCCCCACGCCCGTCATCACCGCGCAGCCAAAAACCGCCGCTATCTCAAAGGAAATATCGCGAGGAATCTTAATGAGAGATTCCTCCGCAGCCACCGTGAACCGGGAAAACGCCGACACTCCCAGGTGATGATGCACCGGCTGTCCGTGGCGGCGGAACCGGCGCCTGCCGCGGAGGAGTTCCCCGCGAGCATTCGCTGCGTTTCCGAGCTCGCACAGGGCGGGCCGGCCGCTGGTACAGTAGGCGCAGCGACCGCACATGGGGACGAAGGTAAAGACCACGTGATCGCCCGGCTGCAAATGAACCACCCCCGGCCCCACCTCGCGGACGATGCCGGCCGCCTCGTGCCCCAGCACCATCGGCGTCGGCCGGGGCCGGCTGCCATCCACCACCGAGAGGTCGGAATGGCAGATGCCTGCGGCCTTGAGCTCTACCAGTGCCTCGCCAAACCCGGGGCCGTCGAGTTCGACCTCGTCCACGACCACTGGCTGAGACTGGGCGTAGGGCCGCGCGCGCCCCATCTCCAGGAGAATGGCTGCCCTGGTCTTCACCACCGGTCCCTCCGATCATTCGTAGTAACCTTCAGTAGACTTGATCAGCTGGGCAAACTGCTCGGCGTCGTGACCGAACCACACCTGCGACCGCGTGGCCTCGGCCAGTCGCCGGATGCGCTCGACGGAGCGGGTATAACCCAGCGAGTCATACATTATCCCCGGCAATCGCACCGGCGGGCCGTAGTTGGCGGAGCAGTACACCGCGTCGGAGGCGAGGATGACGCCGCCCGTGGCGGGGAGCTGCACGTGCAGTCCGAGCATGCCGAAGGCATGACCGCTGCCGAGGTTGAGAATCTGGATGCCGTCCACCAGGGGCACGTCGCCTTCATCCCTGCGGACCGTTTCCCAGTGAAGCTCATTGCGAATCCAGGCGTCGATGTCACCCCAGATGTAGGCTCCGAGGCGCTGGTGCATGGCGTAGAGCTTCAGGGCCCCGGCCAGCTCGTCGTCGTGCACGATGATCGTGGACTTTCGAAAGTACTCCAGGCAGCCGGCGTGATCCAGGTGCAGGTGGGAGCACACGACGTAGCGGATGTCGTCAGGCCGGACCCGCAACTGCTCTAGGCGGTTGGGCAGGTAACATTCCTCGCCGCTGACGATCGGGAACGTGTTCTGGGTCTGCTCGGGCCAGCGGCCGTCGGGCCCCATCGCGTTCGGATTGCAACCGGTGTCAAACAAGACTTTGCCGTCCGGATGGTCGATGAAAACGGAGTAGATGGGGAACTCGATCCACTCGGCGGGCCGGTTTGGGTTGTCGCGAGAAGCCAGCGTAGCTCCGGCGAGCATCAACGACTTGTCCATCTGCATCCGCCCGCAGTCGAGAACGTACAACTTCATCCGCGCTGCCATGGTGCGACCTCCCCTCTCAGCATGCGCAGCATGGGTCCCTCGAGCTGGTCCTTCGTCCGGATGAAAGCAAGTCCCCGCCCGTGTAGGGGGAACTTGATTGGGTAGTTTATTCTGAATTTTTAGCTATCACGTTTTCCGCTCCATGTCAAGTCTTCTTGAGGGACTGGAGCTGAAGGAGTTGTTGCGGCCTCTCATGCCGGCTCCGGGTCCGGCGAAGGCCACCGGGGCAGCATGCGTGCAGCGGCTCGTACCTCCCGCAATTCTACAGAAGGGATCAACCACGTTAGGTAGAATATAGTGTTCCGTTTGACTCCGAATTTGGACTTGGGAGACTGACTTGGGGGGAACCGGCCCGGTGTGACAACCTTCGGACATCGCGATCCAAGACGGTAGTAGACCTGCTTCCGTTCCTGAAGAGTGCCCGTACATCGTCGCGGCGGTTGAGAAGGCGTTGCAGGCTCTCCTGGCCTTCCGCAGGGAGCCGCACGTGTTCGGTTTGAGCGATCTCGG
Organism: Bacillota bacterium; assembly: GCA_017656145.1. Taxonomy (GTDB): domain Bacteria; phylum Bacillota; class Limnochordia; order Limnochordales; family ZCTH02-B6; genus JACDOI01. Next base: position 19,477 of record JACDOI010000032.1, read on the forward strand.
CCGCGAGCTCGGCATGGACAAGAACCAGATCTTCTGGCGCCTCAAGAACCTAGAGGTCTACGGGTCCGTCGAGTACGGCGCGCGGACAGGTTGGTGCGAACGGCAGCACCGCCTGCGAGGTGGACCTGCGGGCGGGGGGGAGCTTCCTGGAAGCCGCCCGGCCGGTGATGGACAGGTTGACGCGGGAGAGAGGGGGTATGGTGCCCCTCGAACCTCCGGTCGATGGAGGGGCTGTGGGCGTCGAACCCCGGGAGAGCTAGGAACTTGTCGAGACTTCAGCGGAGGTCGCCCGCCGCTTTTCGTTTCACATCGGTGCCGTTCCCAAGGTTTCGCTCGCGTACTCGGATCCCGCACGTCAACTGCGCATCCTAGACAACCGGACGTCACCCTGCACGCGCACGTCCAAGACCATCACCGGGCCGGAAACCCTGCAGGGCGAACGGGAGAGCGACCGCCGGCTGGGGCATTCGGTCAGCAACAACGATCGTGATGACGAAGCCAGGGGGTGAGAGCACCAACCCGTCGGGCGGACGGCAGCGTGACCGCCGGTCCGGGCACGGGCGGGTCGCCGTTGGGCGTGGGGATATGCAACTGCCGGCCAGGCCGTGGCGGGTGGCAATCGGATAGGCAAAAATTGAGGAACGAACAGGAAACCGGGATAAGGAGGATGGGACATGCGCGCCCGAATTGTATACAGCAAATGGTTGGCAGTATTCTACATCGCGCTGGTGGCATTCACCCTGGCGGCGGCGCCGGCCGTGCACGCCTCGGGCGGGTCCATTGCCCTGCCCATCGTGGCTGATCCGACGTTCAACCCCTGGCATCCCAACGCGTTCGTCGAGTCGGTCTTCGTCAACCGCGTGCTTTTTGCCGGTGTGACCAAACCGGGTAAGGATCTGCAGCCCGCGCCGGACCTGGCCAAGAGTTGGGAAGCGTCGCCGGACGGGACGGTATGGACCTTCTACCTGCGCGACGACGTCGTGTGGCATGACGGGACCCCGTTCACCGCTGAAGACGTCGCCTTCACCTTCAATGAAATCGTGCTCAATCCGGAACTGGGAGCCAACGGGGCCCAGAACTTCCGGATGCTTGAGCGCGTGGAGGTCGTAGACCCTTACACGGTGCGGTTCCACCTGTCGGGACCTTTTGCGGCTCTGCCGACGTATCTGGCCTACAATGCCGGCATCCTGCCCAAGCACATCTTCGAGGGCAAGGATCCCTGGGAACTGAGCGAATTCAACAAGGGAATGCCCGTCGGCACCGGTCCTTTCAAGGTCCGTGAGTACGTCTCGGGCTCGCACGTCACCCTGGAGAGGTTTGACGACTACTTCGGAGAGCCGGCCAAACTCGATTTCGTCACCTTTAAGGTGCTGCCCGACGCGAACACCCAGGTGGCCCAGTTGCTGGCGGGCGAGATCCACGTCATGATCATCGACAACCCGTTGATCGTTCCCCGGGTAGGGCGGAACCCCCGGGTGAAGGTTCATCCCGTGGAACAGGTCAACTACTACTACGTCGCCATCAATCACGACCGGGAACTGTTCCAGGACAAGCGGGTCAAGCAGGCGTTGCTGATGGCGATTGACCGGGAAGCGATTATCGAGAGTGTGCTGCGGGGCTTCGGAACGCCTGCCACGGGTCCCATCTCCCCGGCGCTGGAGGCCTACTACCATCCGGACGTGCGCACCTACCCCTACGATCCGGACGCGGCCCGGCAGTTGCTCGCGGAAGCGGGCTGGCAGCCCGGCCCCGACGGCATCCTGTACAAGAACGGGCAGCCACTGAAGTTTGTACTTGACGTGGCCCGCACCAAGGACCTGGAGCCCATTTCCGCCCTGTTGCAGCAGTACTGGCGGGACATCGGTGTTCAGGTCGATATGGTCCATCACGAGTGGAACGCCTACGTCGGCAAGATCGTCGTACAGCGGAACTACGACGCGACGGTGAACTGGTGGATCACTCCGGCCGATCCGGACGTGTTGCCGTATTACCACTCGAGCGCGGCCCACACTGGGTTCAATATCACCAACTACAAGAATCCGGAGCTGGACGCCATCCTGGAGCGGGGAAGGCAGACCGTCGACGTGGAGGATCGCATCCAGGTCTACCGGGAGTTCCAGGAGTTTGTGGCCGAAGAGTTGCCTTACATCTTCCTCTGGTATCCCCAGGAAATCCAGGCGCGCAGTGCCGAGCTGCAGGGCATGGCGGACCTGGGACTGCGGGACAACATGCATTATATTAACGAGTGGTACCTGGACAGGTAAGGGAGGTCGTATGATCCGTTGCTCGGTTTCCTGATCCACCGCTTGTGGCACGGAGCCGTCGTCATGCTGTTCGTCACCGCCATCACGTTCTTCCTGGTCAACCTGGCTCCAGGAGGACCCGCGGTCATGATGAGGATGGACGCCACCGCCGAGCAACGGCAGGTCTGGATCAGCCGCCTCAACCTGGACATGCCGGTGCACCTGAGATATCTCCACTGGCTGAAGGACGCGGTGCGGGGCGATCTGGGCCGGTCCGTCAACGACAACCGGGAGGTGACTGGGCTGATTGCCCAGCGCCTCCCCAACACCATGCTGCTGTCCGTGACGGCCCTGGCCATTTCGGTGGTCGTCGGGATTCCCATGGGCATCCTGTCGGCCATTCGCCGCAATTCGATCTGGGACTACGCGTTCAGCGTCATCAGCGTCGCCGGGCTCTCCGTACCGGCCTTCTGGTTTGCTATCATGCTCATCCTTCTGTTTTCCGTGACTCTCAACTGGCTGCCTTCTTCAGGGGTGGCCACCGTCGGGATGGGTTTTTCCCTGACCGATCGGCTGCGGCACCTGATCATGCCCGTGATCGTGCTGTCGACGACGGCCTTGCCCTTCATCGTCCGCTTCACCCGTTCGGCCATGCTCGGGATCTTGCAGGAGGATTACGTCCGCACCGCCCGCGCCAAGGGCCTGGGTGAACGGACCGTGTACTACAGCCATGCCTTAAAGAACGCGCTCATTCCGGTCATCACCCAGATCGGGCTGCTCATCGCCCGGTTGGTGGGAGGGGCTGTCATCACCGAGTCCGTCTTCGGCTGGCCCGGTATGGGACGGCTTGCCGTGGAAGCCTCCCATGCCCGCGACTTCACGGTCATCATGGGGGTGACCGTGGTGATCGCCGCCGTAGTCGTCATCATCAATATCCTGGTCGACCTGGCCTACACGTGGGTCGACCCGCGCATTCGGTACGGGTGAGTTCCATGGACAACAGCGTGGCACTGACAATTAACAGCGAACCGGGATGGCATCGCACCTGGCGGCGGTTCGCGAGCAATCGCCTGGCCCTGGCATCCGTGATCTTCTTGCTGCTGCTGCATGCGCTGGTCGGGATCGGGCCTCTTTTGGTCCCCCACTCGCCGGAGACTACCAACCCGCGCAATTCCTTCATGGGTCCCAGCGCCGAGCACTGGCTGGGCACCGATGAGTTGGGCCGGGACGAGTTGTCCCGCCTCTTGCACGGCGGCAGGGTGACCCTGGCTGTCGGGATGTTTTCCATGGTGGTGGCTGTCGTGGTCGGGACGGCGATCGGCGCCCTCGCGGGTTATCTCGGGGATGTGGTCGATACCCTGTTGATGCGCTTCACCGACGCGATGATGGCCATCCCCGCGTTCTTCCTCGTTCTCGCGGCGGTAACGCTGTTGGGAAGCAGCCCGGTGTTCCTTGTGCTCATCATCGGCCTGACATCGTGGATGCAGGTGGCGCGGGTCGTTTACGGCGAGGTGCTGAAGTGGCGGGACAGCGAGTTCGTCCAAGCCGCGCGGGCCGTGGGGGTGGGCGGTACCCGCATCCTCGTGCGCCACATCCTGCCCCAGTGCGTGCCGTCGATCATCGTCAGCGCCACCATGGGGGTCGCGTACGCGATTCTCGTCGAGACGGCCATCAGCTACCTGGGCCTGGGTATCCAGCCGCCCATGCCGTCGTGGGGGAACATGCTGCAGAACGCCCAACAGTACCTATGGATGATGCCGAGCCTGGCGGTTTACCCGGGGGTGGCCACCATGCTGACCGTGCTGGCGTACAACTTCCTGGGTGATGGGCTACGGGACGCGCTCGACCCTCGCAGCCGGTGAGACGCGCGGACAAGCATGGAAAGGAAGGGGAACGTGGCGGACCGGATTGTGATTGCTGCTGTAGGAGACGTTATCGTCACCCGCCCGCTTGGTCCCGGCGTGTTACTCACACCGCTGCGGAATGCGGACTACCGCGTCGGCAATCTGGAAGGGCCCATCACGGACAAGGGGACGCCCGCGGATAAGCCTATCACCCTCCGCATGCCAGCCGGTGCCAGCCGGTGGCTGCGGGAGTTGGGTCTGGACGCGGTCTCATTGGCCAACAACCATACCCTGGACTACGGCGTGGATGGGTTGCAGGACACCCTTGCGGAACTGCGCGCTGCCGGTATCGGGTACGCGGGCGCGGGATCCAACCTGGAGGAAAGCTTAAGACCCCACATTGCTTACGTCAAGGGAGTAAGAGTGGCCCAGGTGTGCCTGGCGGCCACCATTCCACCCGGATTTGCTGCGGGACCGGGACGACCGGGTATCGCTCCCGTGCGCGTCCGGGTCTCCTTTGGTTGCGACGGGTCGATCAGCGAGGAACAGCCAGGAACCCCTCCCTGGGTGCACACGCAGGTCGTGGAGGAAGCGCTGGAAACTGCCCGCCGGGCCGTGGCGTTCGCCCGTCAGGAGGCGGACATCGTGCTTGTGCAGATGCACTGGGGTGTTCCCCCGGAATGGAACAGCCCATTCCAGGGCGCCCTAGCCGAATACCAACGGCCCCTGGCCCACGCCTTGGTGGACGCCGGCGCGGACGTGATTCTCGGCCACCACCCGCACGCGCCCCAGGGCGTGGAGATTTATGGAGAGGGGATTATCCTCTACAGCCTTGGGAATTTCATCTTCCACCCCTACACCGACCGCGAAGCGTTGACCCTGCAAAGGCCTGCACCGCCGTACCAGGTGGCCCATACTGAGAAGAACCGCTACAGCCTCGTGGCTCGGCTCCATTTTGGACGGGCGGACAGTTCGTGGCGTTTAGAGCAGGTCGAACTGGTGCCTGGATGGCTGAATGAGAATGCAGAGGCAGAGGCTGTGGAAGAACCGTGGGCACAACGGATCTTTGCAGCCGTAGAGGAATCGACAGCGACGGTCAATGCCTCCTTGAAGATGACAGACGGACGGGCTTGGGTGGTGCGTCCCGAGCAGTAGGGGACGGGGTTGATATAAGCGATAGAGAGACGGACACGCCGTTGCAGGGACGCTCGCTCTCGATCACCGTCGCCGGAAATCCTTTGTATTGCTTGGTGGCCCCGGCAGGACTCGAACCTGCGCGCGCGGTTTAGGAAACCGCCGCTCTATCCCCTGAGCTACGGGGCCAAGCCGGGCTCGGCACGGTTCGCCGCATAGACACCCTATGTCTACTATACCCCATGTGAGAGCGCGGTTCAAGCGCGTCGAGTGACGTATCGGCGGCGGTGACCGGCGTTTCACGGATGGGCGGAAGACGTGAAACACGTGACAAGGTCCGGCCTGAGTCCAGGCTGGCCGGCGGCGCGGCCGGGTCCCCGGGAAAGATAAGGGTCGGACGTTCAACAGCAGACGGGGAGTGGGACGATTGGTTCGACGGATTGTGGGCGCAATGCTGCTTTTGGCGACCATCGGGCTGGTCGTGGCGTTGTACGGCGGGATTTACGGCGGTTCCGCAAAAAGCCCGGGGGCATCGGATACGCCCGGCACGCCCGGCGCGGAGCAGAAGGCCGGTACCCCTTCCGAAGGAGATTACCGCTATGAGGTGGCGACCGGCGACAGCGAGGCCCTGTACCGGGTGCGGGAGGAGCTGGTCAACGTTCCGTTGCCTGTGGATGCCGTGGGCCGGACCCGCCAGGTGGAAGGCACCGTCGTCTTCGACGAGGACGGCCAGGTAGTTCCGGAGCTGTCCGCGGTGCGGGTGAACTTGGCGGCCTTGGAAAGCGATCAGTCCCGGCGGGACAACTTCCTCCGGCAAAACACGCTGCAAACCGCGCAATACCCTGAGGCGGTGCTGGTGCCGGTGGAGGTGCGGGGCCTGGAGTTTCCGTTGCCCGAACAAGGCAGCGCGCCGGTGACCATCGTAGGCGACATGACGATCCGGGACGTGACCCGCCGGGTCGAGTGGACCGGGACGGCCCGCTTTGAACCGGGCGGGATGCGCATCGAGGCCGGCACGGCCTTCACGTTCGCGGATTTCAAGCTGGATCAGCCCCGGGTGCCGATCTTGCTCAGCGTCGACGACATGATCCGGCTTGAGGCCAATGTCCGGCTGACTTCGGCCGGCGGGCCGAACCCGCCGGATGCGGCGGAAGAGAACGGGCAGTCTGCGGCAGGCGGAGCACAGTAGGAGGGAGGGCATCAGCGGGCGGCGGCAGGCAGGGTGGGCCCCGGCGCGCGTGGAACCATGACCGAGTCAACTTTCCAAGGACATGGGAGGATTCGGCTTTGACCACGGTTCGTCGCGCGGCCGTCATCGGGTACGGCAACGTCGGCCGTTATGCTGTCGACGCGGTGCTGGAGGCGCCGGACTTGGAGCTTGCGGGCATCGTCCGGAGAAACCCTCAAGACCGCGACGGGATCGACCCTGGGATCAAAGTGGCCGGCCGCGTCTTGGAGCTCGGACAGGTCGATGTCGCTCTTTTGTGCGTGCCCACCCGCCAGGTCCCCGAAGTCGCGGAGCGGTACTTGTCGGCGGGCATCAGCACGGTGGATTCGTACGACATCCACGGCCAGCTGGTGGACGTGCGCCGGCAGCTGGACGAGGTGGCCCGGGCCCACGGGGCGGTGGCGATCATCTCCGCCGGATGGGATCCGGGCACCGACTCCATGATCCGCGCGATGCTCGAGTTCATGGCGCCCCGGGGAATCACCTACACCAACTTCGGCCCGGGAATGAGCATGGGCCACTCGGTCGCGGTCCGGGCCATGCCCGGGGTGCAGGACGCGCTGTCGCTGACGGTCCCTGCGGGCCAAGGAGCGCACCGCCGCCTGGTGTACGTGGAGCTGGAACCCGGCGCGGATTTCGAACAGGTGAAGCAGCGAATCTTGGAAGACCCGTATTTCAAGTACGATGACACCCGGGTCATCCAGGTGCCGTCGGTCCGGGACCTGCTCGACATGGGCCACGGCGTCCTCATGGAGCGGAAAGGGGTTTCCGGCCGCACTCACAACCAGCTGTTTACGTTCGAGATGCGCATCAACAATCCCGCACTGACGGCCCAGGTGATGGTGGCCGCGGCCCGGGCCGCCCTGCGCCAGCGGCCGGGCGCGTACACCATGCTCGAAGTGCCCATCATCGACTACCTCCCAGGCGATCGGGAGGAGTGGCTGCAGCGGCTCGTCTGAGATTGGCAAAGACTAAAGCGAATCGCCGGGGCCAAGCAGGGCCCCTCGCGCGCGACGCGGCAGGGGGGCCCCCCCCCCCCCCCCCGCGCCCCCCCCCGCCCCCCCCCCCGGGGGG
>JACDOI010000033.1 GCA_017656145.1 Bacillota bacterium
CTCGCTTCTCGACAAAGCGGTGGCCGCCAGTGCCATCATCGCTTGGAGCGGCTTGTCGGTTCACGCCCAAGTGGCCGCGATGGTGCACGGCACCGACATTCGCCTCTGGCCCTATGTTTCAGCCCGGGCGCTGCACGCGCTCCTGGCCGCTGCGTTCACTTGGCTGATCCTGGGGCCAGGACGGGGCCTTTCGAACATGGCGCTTTTACCGGCGATGGCCCCCATGTGGGCGACCGGATCCCTAACCTTCGCCGCCCGCCTGTTTCACGCGACCGCTACGGCCACGCAACTGGCCCTGGTCCCCCTGGCGGCGCTGGCTGCCGGAGCCGCTGTCCGCCGGCTGGCGCTGTTTTGGGCTCGGATCCGTTGATCCGCCATCGCGCGGCGCGAGCGATGCTAGAGCAAACCCCGGTTGGCGCCGGCCCTGTTCGTGGTCAGCGGTGCAGCTCGCTGCGGCCCTTTTTGACGGTACGGAGCGTCCGCTCCAGGGCGTCCTGCAAATTCCGCAGCACGCCGTCCGCGTACGCGTCCGCGCCGTCCTCCAGCTCTTTTGCCCGCCGCTGGGCGTCCTCCAAGATCTTCTTCGCCTCGGCCTGGGCCCGGCGCAGCACCTCGGATTCGCTCACCAGGCGGCTGACGTATTCCTCCGCCTCCCGCACGATGCGTTCCGCTTCCTGTTGGCCCTGCTCGATGAGGCGGTCGCTGTCGGAGGCCTGGCGATCGGCCCGCTGGACTTCTTCGGGAAGGGCGGTCCGGATCTTGTTCACAATGTCCAGCACTTCCCGGGTATCCACGAGACACCGGTTGCCAAGAGGCACGCGGGGGCTCGACTGGATGAGTTGCTCCAGACGGTCCAACAAGAGCAGGAGGTTCATCCGGTTCATCGGTCGCTCCCCCCCGACGCTCGCAGGCGGCTCAACAGCCTCTGTTGCACATGGGCGGGCACCCATTGCTCGATCCGGCCTCCGAAGGTGGCCACTTCCTTGACCAAACTCGAACTGACGAGGGCGTACCGGGGCGAACTGGGCAAAAACAGCGTTTCGACACCCGGATTCAGCTCCCGGTTCATCGCCGCCATGTTGAGCTCGTACTCAACGTCCGAGTGGCCCCGCACGCCGCGGACGATGACCGTCGCCCCCCGCTGAACAGCGTAGTCCACCACCAGCCCCTGGAACGTTTCGCAGCGGACGTTGTCAAGAGCCGCCGTCGCTTCCCTGAGCATCTCCACCCGCTCCTCGGCAGTGAACAGCGCACGCTTGCGGGAGTTGTCCAGGACCGCCACATACAGCAGGTCGAACAGCCGGGAGGCCCGCTCCACCACGTCAAGATGCCCGTTGGTCACCGGGTCAAAGCTGCCCGGGCAGACCGCGATGCGCATCCTTCGGCCCCCTTCCGTCGCTTTCGGTCTCGTCCCGGCGGTAAAACGCCAGGGCGGTATCGCCGTACCGGACGGCGCGGACTTTGGTCAGCTTCGCCCCTTCCGGCGGCATCTCCTCTAGGGGGTCGTGCTCCACGGCCGCCCATGCTCCGGGTGCAAGCAGACCGCTTTCGCCAAGGGCCAGGGGAACCCGGGGAGCGATCCCGCGGCGGTAGGGCGGATCGGCCAAAACCAGATCGAACGTTCGCCCTTCCCGGGACAGCCGGACGATCTCTCGAAAAACGTCGCCGGTTCGCACCAGCGCCCGGCCCGAAAGGCCCGTATGATCCAGGTTGGCTCGGATTACCCGCACGGCCCGGGCGTCCCGCTCGACGAAAACAGCTTCGCAGGCGCCCCGGCTCAGGGCTTCTATCCCTAAGGCGCCCGTTCCCGCAAACAAATCCAGCACCCGGGCGCTGGCAAGCCACGGGCCCAGGATGTTGAACAGCGATTCGCGGACCCGCTCGGGCGTGGGCCGGGTCGATCGGCCGGGGACCGAGCGGAGCCGCATGCCGCGGCATCTTCCGCCTATTACCCTCATCGGTCATGCCCCCAGGACGGTTTCTTGGTGGAAAGCCGTTCCAAAACGGCGGCACGCCTCCTGCCACAGCCCCGGGGCTGCGCCCATCTGTTGCCGCCGATCTTCTCGGCCGGCCACAACTTGCGCCGCCCAGCGGTCCGCTTCTTCCAGCACCTCTGGTTCGACAGGCCAGGCCAGCGGGGATAAGTCCGGCACGCCGGCCTGCCGCACCCCCAAAAGCTCCCCCGGCCCCCGCAACCGCAGGTCTTCCCAGGCCAGCGCGAGACCGTCGTGCACGGACCGGATCACTTCCAGCCGTCGGCGGGCCGCGGCGGTGGTAGGATCAGCCACAAGAAAACAGTAAGCTTGCCCGCCGCCCCGGCCGACCCTTCCCCGCAGCTGGTGAAGCTGGGCCAGGCCGAAGCGGTCTGCACCCTCAATGACCATGACCGATGCGTTGGGAACGTCCACACCGACCTCGACCACACTGGTAGCCAAAAGAACTTGCAACCGCCCGGCGCGGAAGGCGGCCATCGTATCGGACTGCTCGGCCGGCGGCTGGCGACCGTGTACAACGCCGACGGAAAGCCCCGCCAAGGGCCCTCGCACGAGCCCGCGGGCCGCGGCCAGTACCGCCGCACCGTCGTCCCCGTCCTCCTCGCCGATGGCCGGAAAGACCACGAACGCCTGTCGGCCCGCCTCCACTTGCCGGCGCACGAACCGGTACACTTCGTCCCTCCGGCCCGGCCGCACCCACCGGGTGTCCACCGGCAGCCGGCCTGCCGGCAGCTCGTCCACCGCAGACACGTCCAGATCCGCATAAACGCAGAGCGCCAGCGTGCGGGGTATCGGTGTGGCGCTGACCACCAAAAGGTGCGGCGGCCGGCGCCTGGCCAAAAGGGCCGCCCGCTGGCGAACGCCGAAGCGGTGCTGCTCGTCGACGACCAGCACCGAAAGCCGCGCGAACCGGACGTCGTTTCCGAGCAGCGCGTGGGTTCCCACGACGACCAGCGGCCGCCCGCTTCGCAGCTCGTCCAACGCGGCTTGGCGCTCGGCCCGGGGAGTGGCGCCCCGCAGGAGCCGGACGGGGATTCCCAGCGGTTCAAACCACTGCCGCAGCGTCTGGGCGTGCTGGGCCGCGAGGATATCGCTTGGAGCCAGCAGGGCCGCCTGCGTTCCCCGTTCCGCAGCCCGCAGGAGTGCGTAAGCGGCCACCGCCGTCTTGCCGCTGCCCACATCTCCCTGCAGGAGCCGGCGCATGGGAGTGGGCAGCCGGAGATCGCCTTCCACCTCGGCGATGGCCCGCCGCTGGGCTGCCGTCAGTGTGAAGGGCAGGCGTTCCATCCAAGCCTGCACAAGTGGCCCCGGCTCACCTAAAGGCCAACCATCGCCCCGGCAACCACCACGGCGGCAGGCCGCGGCCGCCAGGCGCAATAAGATGAGTTCTTCCAGCGCCAGCCGCCGGCGGGCCGCTTCAGCCTGATCGGGGCTTTCCGGGAAATGGAGCATGTTCAGCGCCTGCTCTTTGCCCGGCAAACCTTCGGTCCGGAGCAATTGGAGCGGCAGCGGATCGGGGATGTGTCCCGACGACCAAACGAGGGCCGACCGGACGATGCGGCGCATGAGCCGCTGGCTCAATCCGGCCGTCAGCGGGTATTCCGGGACAAGCCTGCCGGTATGAAGGGGACTCGCCTCCTCCCGGTCCAACTCCGCGGAAACCATTTGCCACGTGCCGTCCGGTCCCAGGCGAGCCATCCCGCTGGCTGCCACGCGGCTGCCCGGGACGATGCGCACCGGCCACCTTCGGGGCCGCCCCCGCCCCGGCCCTCGGGCGAACCAGAGCAATTCCAGTTCGCCCCCGTCGTCATCGGTGAGCATCGCGCGCCCGATCCACAGGCCGGCGTCCCGGCGGGACGGGCGCCAGTCAAGGGAACCGACCCGGCCTACCACCGTCGCTCGCCGGCCCTCGGTCAAGTCGGCAACTTTGACGCTCCGGCCAGCGTCCACGTGCCGTCGGGGAGGATAGTGCAATAGCTGTCCGACGGTCGTCAATCCAAGCCGCGCCAACAGCCCGGCCCGGACTGGCCCGACGCCGGGGATGCGCGTCAGCGGCTCATCGAGCCTGCTCGGCCCCATTCCCTGCCTCCCCGTTTAGACCGAATGGTAGACGACTCCCAGCGTTCCCGGACCGACGTGGGTACCGATGGTCGGGCCCAACAGCCCCGTGATCACCTCCGCGACATCGAACCGGCTGCGAATTCGCTCAGCAAGCCCGGCAGCCTCTTGGTCCGCCTGGCTGTGCATAACGGCCACTCGCAACTTGCCGGCGGCGGTCTGGGCCATTCGCTCAAAAAGCCGCGCGACAGCCCTCGCGCGCCCCCGGGCCCGTTCGAGGGGCGCCACAACGCCGTCCTCCAGCGTCAGGATGGGCTTGATGTTCAACAGTCCGCCGACAAACGCCTGGGCCTTGCCGATGCGTCCGTTTCGCTGCAAATACTCGAGCGTGTCCACCATGAAGAGTACTCGCTGCCGGGCAATGATGGACTCAAGACGCTGCACGATCGCGCTCACCGGCTCCCCGGCCCGCGCCGGCCGGGCCGCTTCGATGGCCACAAGCCCGACACGGCGGGAAGCGGATCGGGTGTCCACCACCCGCACGGGCACGTCCACCGCCCGGGCGGCCAACTGTGCGGACTGCATGGTGCCGCTGAGCGTCGAGGAAAGATGGCACGAGATGATGACCTCCGCGCCTTCTTCGACCAACTCCCGATACGCCGTCTCGAATTGCGCCGGCGACGGTTGGCTGGTGTGCGACATCTCTCCGGCCGCAAGCCGCCGGTAAAATTCTTCCGGAGAAAGATCCACCCCGTCCTGCCGCTCTTCCGCACCGAAGTGAATCGTCAGCGGGACGACCCGGATTCCCAGTTCCTGCACGAGGTTTTCCGGAATATCGGCCCCGCTGTCGGTCACGACCCGAATCTTCTCCACGATGCTCGCCCCTTTTGCCCCATTGCCCGGGTCCTGTCACTCCACGGACAAAACGTAGGCGTACACTGGCTGGCCACCGCCGTACACTTCAACCTCGCAATGGGCCCAGTTTTCCCGCACCTGATGGGCTAACGCTTTGGCGGCATCCGGGGTCACCTTGTCCCCGTAATAAACGGAAATGAGCGTGGCGTCCTCACCGGCCATTTCCCGCAAAATCGCCAGCGCCGCTTGCTCTGCGGTACTTCCTACCGCCCGCACCTCGCCATCCACTATGGCAATAAAGTCCCCGGCCTGTACAGGTAACTCCCACGCCTGGCTTTCCCGCACAGCGCGGGTGATCTCTGCGATCCGCACCCGCTTGGCCGATTCCTCCATGCCCGGGACAACGTCTTCGGGATCGCCTTCTGGATTGTAGGCCATCATGGCTGCCACCGCGTCGGCCGCCGTCCGGGTCGCCACGACGTGGACCCGGCGGCCCGGTCCGGCCAATTCAGCCGCCTGTCTTGCGGCAAACACCACATTGCGGTTGTTGGGCAGCACAACCACTTCTTTCGCCGGCACCGCTTCGATCGCGGTCACCAGCTCCGCCGCACTGGGATTCATCGTCTGGCCTCCGCTTACAAGCTGATCGACTCCAAGCGAAGCCAACAGTTGCTGCCAGCCTTCCCCCTGGACCACCGCGACGACCCCGATACGCTTCAGCTGCCCGTTGGCAGCCGGATTCGGTTCGGCCCCCAACGCCCGCTGGGCCGCGTGGCGGTTTTGCTCTTGCATGTTGCTGACCGAAACGTTGAGCAACTCCCCGTAGCGGGTTCCAATCTCCAGCGCTCTGCCGGGATTGTTCGTATGAACGTGGACTTTCACCAGTTCGGGATCGCCCACCACAAGCAGGCTGTCGCCCAAGTCTTTTAATTCCGCCTTTATGGATTCGATGGGCAAATGCCGCCCCCGGACGAGAAATTCGGTGCAGTACCGAAACGTCACGGCCTCGTGAGCGATAGCCCCAAACTGATCCGCGGGCTTTGAACCGGGCGCCTCTGATGCGAGAATGGCCTTCCCCGGCAGAGGCGAAGGAGGCGCTTGCCGGTATTCCCCGCGGACGGCCGCCAGCGCGCCTTCCAAAAACCGCACCAATCCTTGACCGCCCGCGTCCACGACGCCAGCCCGGGCCAGTATAGGCAACAGTTTCGGCGTTTTCGCCAACGCTTCCCGAGCGCCTTCCACCGCTGCCTCCAACACTTCCACAAGGTCGGCTCCACCCAGAGCCGCTCGGTTGGCGGCGTCCGACGCTCCCTTGCCCACCGTGAGCATGGTACCTTCAACAGGCTTGATAACCGCGCGGTAGGCGGTAGCGGTCGCCTGGGCCAGCGCCGCCGCGAGGCCCCGTCCGTCGACGCTTTCTTGACGGCCTATCCCGTGTGCGAAACCGCGCAGAAACTGGGACAAAATGACCCCTGAGTTGCCCCGGGCGCCGAAGAGCGCTCCCCGGGAAGCGCGCTGGGCCACGTCTGCTAACGAGAACTGGGGATCGCTGCCCGTCTCCCGAAAGGCCGCACTTACGGTGAGGGCCATGTTGGTACCGGTGTCGCCGTCCGGCACCGGGAAGACGTTCAGAGCGTTGATCTCCTCTTTGTGCCGCTCTAAAGCGGCAGCTCCGGCCGCCATCACCTCGCGAAAGAGTGCTCCCGACAGCCGCCGATGGGCCAACCCGGAATACCTCCTTGCCTACCGGGACGTGGGGGGGCGGTGCTGGCGCGGGCCCGCAGGCGGGCTCGCGGTCGGAGGAGAGCCGTCGAGACGCACTCCTTGAACGTGCACGTTGACCTTGGCCACCTCTAGGCCGCACTGATTCTCCACCGCGTATTTCACCTGCTCCATCACGTTCCGGGCTACCTCGGCGATGTTGACGCCGTACTGAACGACCACGAACAAGTCGATGACCGCCCGGTTTTCGTCGATCGTGACTTGCACTCCGCGCGCCGAGTCCTCCCGCCCTAGCAGCACCGAGATTCCTTCCGGTACGCTGCGGGCGTGCATGCCGGCCAGGCCGTAGCACTCGGTAGCCGCCGCGCCGGCGATGGACGCGATCACCTCGTCGGCGATCTGCACCTTGCCCAGGCCAGTATCTTGCTGCTGCGCCATGGGTCATCCCACCCTCCGGTTCGTTGCCAACGTTGGGTTCGTTTTCGCCTCGGCCTTTCCTGCTTGCTGCGCCCTCGTACCTGTGTTAGAATGTATGCGGTTTTGCTCGTTGCAAGGAGGAGTCTCCATGGCGAGAGCGTGCATCGTTTGCCGGAAGCGCACCGAGACCGGCAATAACGTCAGCCATTCCAATCGGAAAACCCGCCGAGTGTTCCTGCCCAACCTGCAAAAGGTTCGGGTGGTGCTGAACGGCACCGTCCGGCGGGCCTACGTGTGCACCAAGTGCCTAAAGAGCGGCAAGGTGCAGCGGGCCGTCTGAAGCGCCGGCGTTTTGCCCGCTGACAAGCAGGCCCGGCTCTTGGCCGGGCCTGCTTGTCACCGCGGACGCTCACCCGCCTGTTCTGTCGTCTCCGGGCGTTTCATCCGTCAAGGCAACAAGGCCCGGGGTCCAAGGGGATGCCCGCCGCCACGCTCGGACAGCGCCCTTCCCCGGCAGGGCTTGCCATATGCCTTCCACCTGAGGACGCCGAAAGCCGCCGACCTCGACGATGAGCCGGACCGATGGTGGCAACCTGTCTCCCGCCCGGGCTCGCCGTCCCTCATCGTGGAACCGCCTGAGAGGAAAGAAGCCCGCCGCCATAAACCCGGGGGATGGATCAGGCCAGCCGGCTACCGCTTCAAGGAGCGGTTCGGGAGCTTCCTGGCTCACGATCCAGTCGGGTGAAAGGGCCGACACCTGGTCCAGGACGACCCGGGCCAGCTGCGGTTCCCGGATGATGCGGCCGAAGTCCACCGCGATGGACGCGGCCGCCCTGAGAACCGGCAATCCCCGGCCCGGATGGATCAAGCAAACGAGCTTCCCGTCACCGGCCGCGGTCTCGGCCAGGGCCGCCAGCACCGTTTCCCGAGCGTGGTGTGACGGACCGCACACGAGCACGTGCTGGCGACGGGCCAGCCGGCGGGTGAGGAAGTCGACGGCCTGCCTGTCGTATCCGAGCAGCGGTTCGAGCCGGGCTGACGCCTGTCGCCCGGATCCGATCCGGTGAAGCAGGACCGTCGCACCGCCGCTTGGGGCCGCTTCCCAGGCAAACAGCTCGAACCCTTCCGGCAAGCGGGCATGGACCGGCACCCCGTTGCGCCGCGGCAACAAGGTCAGTCGTCGAACGAGCTCCCGGACTTGCCCGGCCTGCCGGAACGGGCTGGCCAGCGTCTGCCAGCTCCCTTCCCGCAACAGGTGAACACGGCCGTCGGGCGCAACGATGACCGCCTCCACGAGTGGATCGTGAACCCAGCTGTAAAACAGATGCCAAACTTGACGTCTCAGGGCCGGGCGTCGCCGGCGCCGCCGGGATTCGGTCCGGACAGCCTGCAACAGGGCCTCGGCCCACCGTTTTGATTCCAAAGAACGTTCGGAAACCGTCGGACCGTTTTCCAAAGGCGGATTTCGCTCCTCTCCGGGGGCGGTTGCGGTGGCCCGTCGGGCGAGGAAAGCTGAACTTGGATCCCGGGGCCGGGGGAGCGACGGCCAGACAAGCCCGCATGCACGTGAAACCACCGGCCAACCATGCCCATCAGGGGATTTGTTTTCGTTTGTTGGTCATTCGGAAAAAAGAGTTGGTCTTCATCATCCGCCCGTCGGCGTCGATGCCCCTACCGTTGATGCACTGTCTTCGGCGACCACCCCCTGCGGTGTGCTCGTCGCCCCCCACCCGGGATTCCCCGGCCGGGCACTTCGATCGTAAACACGAAAGAAATGGTTGTCAATCCTCACTTAACTTTTGGTTCCGCCGGATTTTCATCCGCGAGTCGAAAATCACGGACTGCGTTGACCAGCGGCCTTAAGGGCCTGCAAGACGGCGATCGGGTCCTCGGCACCGAACACGGCGGAGCCCGCGACGAGCACATTGGCCCCGGCTTGCCGCACGAGCGGGGCCGTCTGCGCGTTGATTCCCCCATCCACCTCCACGTCGACCTCAAGGCCCAAGCGCCGGATCCAGGCGGCCAGCCGGCGGATTTTGGGCATCATTTGCGGCAGAAACGCTTGCCCGCCAAACCCTGGGTTGACCGTCATGATGAGCACCAGGTCCACATCGGGCAGAACGTGGCGAATCCACTCCAAGGGGGTGTGGGGGTTCAACGCCACTCCGGGACGGCAGCCCAACTCGCGGATGGTGTGCAGCGTTCGGTGCAGGTGTACGCACGCTTCCGCATGGACTGTGATGCTGTGGGCGCCGGCCCGGGCGAACGCCGCGAGATGGCGATCGGGTTGGTCGATCATCAGATGAACGTCCAGCGGCCGGCTCGTCACCGAGCGAACCGCCTCGACGACCCCGGAACCGAAGGAAATGTTGGGAACGAAGTGGCCATCCATCACATCGAGGTGGAGCCAATCCGCCGCTGGCTCAACCCGCGCGACTTCCTCTCCCAAGCGGGCGAAATCCGCAGCCAAAAGCGACGGGGCGACGACGACGGGCCGAAGGGTCATGAGTAACGGCGAGCCTCCCACGCTTCGATCTCGTCCAAGAAGATGAGGTAATGGCGGTAGCGTCCCCGGTCAATGTCCCCGCGGTCGACCGCGGCCCGCACCGAGCAGGCCGGCTCCCGCCGGTGCAGGCAGCCGGGGAAGCGACATTCGGCGGCAAACCGCGCGATATCCCGCATCAACAGGCCGAGCCGGTTCTTGCCGATCTCGGTCAATTCGAGCTGGCTGAACCCGGGCGTGTCCGCCACAAGCCCGCCCCGCGGAAGGCGGAGCAGCTCGACCTCCCGGGTGGTGTGACGGCCCCGCCGCAGTTTCCGGCTGACTTCCCCGGTAGCCCTCGAAAGCCCGGGCACAAGGGCGTTGAGCAGCGCCGACTTCCCTACGCCCGACGGGCCCGCCAAGGTCGAAAGGCGGCCCGCCAGCGCCTGCTGAAGCTGTTCGATGCCCTCGCCCGTCCGGGAACTGGTCACCACCGCCGGATATCCGGCTCGACGGTACAGCCCGGCAAGCCGCTCGGCCTGCTCGCGGCCGGCCAGGTCGGCTTTCGTCCAGCACACAAGCACATCCAATTCGCTGGCCTCAGCCATCGTCAGCAAGCGGTCCAACAAAAGCAAGTTCGGTTCTGGATCGGCCAGGGCCATGACGGCCACGACGCGGTCGACATTGGCAACCGGCGGCCGCCTGAGTCTGGAACGCCTCGGGTGCACGGCTTCAACAGCCCCGGTTCCGTCGGGAAGCACCGAGACGTCCACCCGATCCCCCGCCAGCAGTCCTGCGGGCTGAAGCCGTAAGCGCCCCCGGGGCCGGCAGTCCACCACCCGTCCGTTGTCCAATAGCACCCGGTAAAACCCGCCGATACCGCGCAAAACCGTTCCCTGCTCCATGGAATCCTCCCTGGGCGGTCCCTCCCCTCCCCGGCATCAATCGGGGAAAGGCTCGTCCACTTCCATCATGCCGCCGATGTACACCTGCACCCGGGCTCCGTCGCCCCTGCCCTCTACGTATTGGCGGAAGGACGTGCCGCCGGGCACCGTCTCGCGGTACACTTCCCGCAAGCCGAAGTCGTCGATGACCAGGATGACCACTTCCTGGGGCGGCCCGGGCGGAACGTAGATGTCCACCCGCGCGGTCCGCCGCCTCCCGCTGTCGGGCAAAGGCCCTTGTTCGCCCGTGGGACTTGCCGCTGGCAGTCCTGGGCCGGACGAACCGGGCTCACGGTCGCCGGAGCCGGGAACTGGTTCGGCTTCCGGCGGCGTCGCTCCGTCCTGTTCAAAGGGAGCGCCCGAGCCCGCGCTGTACACGAAGTCCACCGCAGTGCCCGGTTCGACCGGGGTGGACGGAGGCGGATTTTGGTCAATAACCCGCCCCGGAGGCAGCAAAGGGTTGATTTCGGGCCAGGCGTTGCCCAAGACCAGGCCCAGCTCCGTCAGCTGTTCCTCAGCCTCCGCCAGAGGCCGCCCCCGGAAGTCCGGCACCGTGACGCTCGAAAGCGCTTCGGTTGGCCGGTTGACCCAAAGGCTCACGGGTGTACCTTTTTCGACTTCGGTCCCCGGCGCCGGCTCCTGGCGCCATACGACGTTGACCCCGATGCCTGGACGAAATTCGGCCAGTTCCTCGCCGAGCACGTACCCTTCCTGTGTAAGGATCAGCCGCGCCTCCCGAACCGGCCGGCCGGTCACATCCGGGACAATTCCCAGTTCGGGACCCCGGCTGATGGTCACATAGACCGTTCTCCCCTGCCGGACCACCCGCCCCGCCTCGGGATTCTGGCGGCTGATCAGGCCGGCGGGCACTTGGCGGTCGTGCCGTTCGGACTCGATGACGATCATGAGGCCGCTGTCCGCCAGAACGCGGCGGGCGTCGGCGTATGAAAGGCCCGTGACGTCGGGCACCGTTACCTCCGGCGGAAAGATGAGACGGAGTATGAACGGCGCTCCGGCGTAAGCCGCCGCTCCAAGGGCGAACAGCGCGAGAAACACGGCCGCGAGCACCCGCGGGCGCCTTTTGCGCCCTTGCACTCCATCGTCCTCGCCGGCGCTCTCCCCTTCGTCCGCGGCTGCCTCGGCGTCGAGAACGATGCCTCTCGGCACCGGCTTGGGCACGCGCCGGGTTGCCTCAAGGCGGTCCACTCCGGGCGGCTCGGCACCGGCCTTGAAGAGGGCGTCCTCATCCGGATCGACCGGCGGATCGTCCCGCCATATCAGGTCTTTCGCCATCTCCTCCGCGGACCGGTACCGGCGGGCGGGATCTTTGGCCAAAGCTTTGAGCACAACCCGCTCAAGCCACGGCGGAATGTCCGGGTTGTGCTTGCTCGGGGGCACCGGGTTTTGTTCGAGATGTTTCAGGGCAACAGCGATAGGGCTTTCGCCCCGGAACGGCACCGTTCCGGTCAACATCTCATACAACACGACGCCCAGCGAGTACAAGTCCGACTCGGGCCCGACCGCCTCGCCCCTAGCCTGCTCAGGGGAGAAGTAATGGACGGAGCCCATGACGGTTCCGGTCTGGGTCAAGCTGGCCACGCTGGCCGCCCGGGCGATGCCGAAGTCGGTGACTTTGACCCGCCCTTCCGGCGTGATCAAGATGTTGTGGGGCTTAATATCCCGGTGGATCAGTTGACGGCGGTGGGCCGCTTCCAGGGCCCGGGCCACCGCCCTGGCAATGACGGCCGCCCGGCGAGGCGGCAAGCGCCGCTCGTCCCGCAAGATCTCCTTGAGGTTGCGCCCCTGAACGTACTCCAGAACGATGTAGTGAACGCCGTCCGCCTGGCCGACGTCGAAAATGTTCACCACGTTCGGATGGGACAGGCTCGCAGCAGCCTGGGCTTCGTGCAAAAACCGCTGCAGAAACTCGGGATCGCCGGCAAAGTTGGACCGTAGCGCCTTGATGGCCACAGGCCGGTGCAACACCAGGTCCACGGCCCGATAGACGACAGCCATGCCGCCTTCGCCCAGCTGTTCCTTGATCTCGTACCGGTTGGCCAGCCGCGTGCCAATCATGGACTCACCTCTGGCGGCCGGTCCGCCAAAAGCGCCGCGAGCAATACCGCCCGCCCGATGGGCGCCGCCACCGCTCCGCCGCTGCCGCCGTTTTCCACGACGACAGCCACCGCCACTTCGGGCCGGTAGGCCGGGGCAAATCCGACAAACCACGCGTGGGGGGCGCCGTGGGGATTTTCCGCGGTACCGGTCTTGCCTGCGACCCGCCTCCCGGGCAGACGGGCTTGCCGGGCGGTTCCCTCTTCGACCGCCAGCACCATCGCTTCCGTTACCGCCCGGGCAGTGGCCACCGAGAAGGCGGGGTCGCCCAGGGGTTCGACCCGGGTGAATCGCGCCAGCCGGCCTGAGGGCTCCCGCACTTCAAGAACGATGTGAGGCTTCATCACCACACCCCCGTTGGCCACAGCCGCAACCGCGACGGCCATCTGAAGCGGTGTGGCGACAAGCCCGCCCTGGCCGATGCTCACCTGCGCGAGCTCCCCGGCATCTGTCGCCGCCGGCAGCGGCGAGACGTTCGCCGGCAACTCCAAAGGCAATCGGGCGCCGAATCCGATGCGGCTTGCGACGCTCGCCAGCTCTCTCGCTCCCAATTGTAGACCAAGCTCGGCAAAGTCAGGGTTGGAAGATACTGCCAGAGCCCGCTGGTAGGTCGCTCGCTCCCGGGCCGTGGGCACCAGCCCCGCCTCCAGGGCGGCCGCCAAGGTAACCAGCTTGAACGTGGATCCCGGCGGATACAGGCCTTGGGTGGCCCGGTTAAGCAGCGGCGCTCCTGGGATCTCCCCCGCGAGGATCCGCGGCAGCTCGGCCGGCGAGTACGCGGGATAGCTGACCATCGCCAGGATCTCGCCGGTCCGCGGCCGGACGGCCACCACCGCTCCTGGCCGCCGTCCGAGGGCGTTCTCGGCCGCCTCCTGCACCCGGGCGTCGATGGTAAGCCACACGTCGCGCCCCTGGGGCCGCATCCGCAACGGATCCCGCAACCAGTCCCCGAACCCGCGCCCAAGGCCGGCAAGGTCCGCGTTGTAAGCGGACTCAATGCCCGCAAATCCGTAGCGGGGGTCTGAGTACCCGACAACATGGATCAGGCCCGGGGACCGGACGGCCCGTTCTGTACGGCCTCCGGAGGAAACCGTCAGCGCCACCGCTTCTCCGTGCCGATCGAAGATTCCTCCCCGATTGGCCAACGGGGACCGGGCTGCCGGCCGGGGATTTAACGGGTGAACCTTCAAATCCGGCCGGGCCAGCTGCCAGTAACCGAAAGCACAAGAGACCACGACTCCGGCCGCTGCTAGCCCTTTCCCCACTGCCGCGATCCGCGCCCACCGAACCGGGTCCTCGGGATGTCTAGTCGGCCCCGGGGGGGGCGGCCCCCCGGCGCCGGGCGGCCACAATTGAGCCGCGGCGGCGGCGCCCGCGCCCGCCCCGGCCCCGGCGCTGGGCGCGCTGGGCCCGCCCCGAGATGTCGGCCAAATTTGCCAGCGCTGCGCTGCCGCCGTAGCTCAGCCACGGCATTCCAAGGCCGCTTAAAGGCAAAAGGCGCGTGACTCCCCCAGCCATCCAGACAGCCTGAAGTCCCAAGAGGACCCCGAGTCCGGCCGAAACGAGGCGCTCCCGCTTACCCGGGGCCCGCCGGGCGATAGCGAACGCCCGTGCCACCAGCAGGCCGCATGCTCCCAGGACGCTCAACTGCCCGGCCAAACCCAGCTCTTCGCCGACCGAAGCGAGGATGTAGTCGGTATGGGCTGCGGGCAAAAGCTCCGGAAACCCCGCGCCGATCGCGCGGCCGAACAACCCGCCTTCGGAAAGGGCGAACATTCCCTGCAGCGCCTGATACCCCGCCCCCAAAGGATCGGCCCACGGGTCCAGCCAGGCCGTTACCCGATTGCGCACGTGCGGAAGATCCCCGGCAAAGAACCCGAGGGGGACTGCCGCGGCCAGCGATCCGACCAGCCATCCCCGGCGGCCGGTGGCAGCGTAGATCATGGCAATTGCGGTTACAAACAGGATCAACGGATAACCGAACTCGTTTTGCGCGACCAGCCCCGCTGAGGCCAAGGCCGCCGTCGAGACGACAAGCCACGGCGACATGCCCCGGGACAGCATCACGCCCCAACACCAGACGAGGACGAGCTTGGCCGCTTCCACAGGCAGGAAGCGCAAGCCCGCGACGCTGAGCCACGCCCGGGCCCCGCCCGCTTCGGAGCCCAGCGCCGCCGTCAGCAAAAGGGTGGCCACCGCACCGGCGCCCAGTACCGGTGCGATGTGCGACGGCGCTCGCGGGGCGGCGACGGCCACAGCCACAAGGGCAACCCCGCCGGCGGCCAGGGCCAAAAGCTGCCGCCCGGCCAGGAGGGGATCCATGCGGTTCAAAAGAGCCAGGCCGATTCCGCAGGGAACGGAGACAAGCGGCAAAAGCAGCATGTCCGCGCGGGGCCGGAGGACGACCAGCGCCCCGTGCAGGCCGAAAAACAAGGCCCCGTACCCCGCGGCCACTTTGGCGCTCTCGGGCCAACCGGCCCATCCGTCGGTCCAACGGGAGAGCAGGATCAGCACACCGCAGGGGATCAAAGCGGACCAAAGCAGGCGGCGTTCAGGCCGGCGGGCGTCAATGCGGGCTCGCCACGACCACCGTGACATTGTCGACGCCTCCCCGGGCCAGCGCCAGGTCCACGAGGGCATCGGCAGCCGCCTGGGCCGACGGCTCGGCTTGCAAGATCCGCAGAATGTCCTCATCGTCCACCAGCGCGCTGAGCCCGTCGGTGCACAACAAAAGCCCGTCGCCGGGCTCGATGGGGAAACTCCCCACGTCGACCGCCAAGCTGTGCCCGATGCCGACCGCTCGGGTGAGGGCGTGCCGGTGAGGATGGCGACGGGCGGTCTCTTCGTCGATGCGGCCAGCCCTGAGCAGCTCCGCGGCCAGCGAGTGATCCTCCGTCATGAGCTTCAGCTCCCCGGCTCTCCACCGGTACAGCCGGCTGTCGCCCACGTGGGCCACAAAGACCCGGTCCGGCCCGATCAGCGCCGCGGTCAGCGTCGTCCCCATGCCGGCCATGGCGGGGTCCTGGCTGGCCAGTTCCCGCACCCGCTCGTGGGCCGCCTGGACCGCCCGGCGCAGATCCGATTCCGGTTGCCCCTGGCTGAACGGGTACTCACCCATCACCTCCAGGGCGACTGCGCTCGCCACCTCACCGGCCTTGTGGCCGCCCATGCCGTCGGCCACCGCCAGCAGCCGGTCCCGGATGAGATACCCGTCCTCATTGTTCGGCCTTACTTTCCCCGCGTGGGTCCGCGCCCCCACCTTCACCCGCTGTTCCCTCCGCCTCTTGCCAGCTTACGGCCGCCTGCCAGAAAAAGCGGAGCAGCAACCCCAGGATGATCAGGCGGGCCGTCCACACCAGGAGTTCCATCGCATCTCATCTCATCTCATCGACTTGCGCCGAAGCTGACCGCAGGCGGCGTCGATGTCCACGCCCCTTGGGCGGCGAACGGTGGCCTGGATTCCCCGGCCCGCCAGTTCTTGCCGGAAACGCTCCACCGCCGCCGCGTCGGGCGGTGCGAAGCCGGTTTCGGGCACCGGATTGAACGGAATCAGGTTGACGTGACACAAAAGGCCCCGAAGCTTCCCGGCGAGAATGCGGGCGTCATCAGTCCCGTCGTTGACGCCGCGAAGCAATACGTACTCGAACGTCACCCGCCGGCGGGTCCGCTGCACGTATTCCCGGCATGCGTCAAGCAGCTGTGCGATGGGATAGTGGCGGTTGATGGGTACCAGCTGGTCCCGCTTCTCGTCGGTAGCCGCGTGAAGCGAGATCGCCAAAACGACCTGCAAATCTTCTTCCGCCAGCCGCCGGATGCCCGGGACCAGGCCCGCAGTGGAAATCGTGAGCCGCCGGGCGCCGATCCCGAACCCGTCGGGGTCATTCAACAACCGGAGCGCCTGCATGACGTTCTTGTAATTGGCCAGCGGCTCGCCCATCCCCATCATGACCACGTTGGTCACCCGCTGGCCGGTGTCTTCCTGAATCGCGGCAAGCTGGCCGCAAATCTCGCCCGCGGTCAAGTTGCGGGTAAGCCCCATCAGGGCCGTCGCGCAAAAGGCGCACCCGATCCCGCACCCGATCTGCGAGGACAAGCACGCGGTCCGGCGGTCTCCTTCCGGGATCAAAACCGCTTCCACCGCGTCCCCGTCCAGCGTCCGCAACAAATACTTGCGGGTTCCGTCCCGGGAGACCTGCACATCGGCTATGGACATGCGGCCTATGAAGGCCTTCTCGGCCAATTTTTTCCGGAACGCCTTGGGCAGATTGGTCATGCGGTCCAGGTCGACCGCACCGTGGCCGTACAGCCACTGCATCATCTGGCGGGCCCGATAGCGCGGTTCGCCCAGCTCGGCGACGAGGGCTTCGAGCTCCGCCACGTCCATGCCGTACAAGTTAACCTGCCGGTCTACAGCGATGGCTCCCAACCGCCCCACCCCTAACCGATATGGTCTTCTGCATCGCGAGCTCTCTCCCTGCGCAAACTAGCCTTCCGGAGGATCGACCGGCCCGTGGCCAAGCAGGCCCGCACCTACTTTCTTACCGCATATGTGGAGTATCTCCTCGACTCAGGGATCCGCTCGGAAGAATACTACCTCGGCGACGCGAGCCGCTACCTGCGCTTCCTGCTGGCCCGCACGACGGCGAGCGATATCGATGCGTTCGTGGCAACCGCCGCCCGGAGCCCGGCCTACCGCAATCGCCTGCGCAAAACGTTGCGGCGCTTTTACCGGTTTGCCCGGGAGCGGCTGGGAACCCCGGTAGATCCGTTCGGGGAGTGCGGCGAACCGGCCGAACAATCAGAGCGCCCGGTTCGCCGCCGCGCGCGTTGACATCGCTCCCGCCCTTCGGTATACTTATCCTGGTGTGTGACCGCCAGCGCCGGGGTGTAGCTCAGCTTGGTCAGAGCGCACGGTTCGGGACCGTGAGGTCGCTGGTTCAAATCCAGTCACCCCGACCACCGACTCATGCGATGCCCGCGATGGTCGGGCAGAGAAAGGGCAGGCCGCCGAGCGGCTTGCCCTTTTCACGTCCACACGCATCATGCGGGAGGTTGGAGCGCTCGGTCCGGGCGAGTCGGGTTAACTGGCCCGCACCTGCATCCGCAGATGATCCGCCAGCTTGGCGATGATCATCGAGTTCGTGGGAAACCGTCCTTGGCGGCTGCGCAGCGACTGGCCGGTCAACTGCTCCAGGAACGGGCGGTTGCCGTTCTCCCAGCAGGCGATGAGCGCGTTGCGAATCGCCGCTTCCACGCCGCCCGGTGTCGCGTTGTACTTGCTCGCCAGGCGCGGGTATATTTCCTTGCTCAAACTGCCCCCGACAAGATCCAGGCCTTCGACCGTCATGAGCACCGCGTCCCGCAGGTACTGGTATCCCTTGAAGTGCGCGGGCATTCCCATCTCGTGCAACAAGCTGGTGATGCGGGCTTCCAAGTCCGCCGGGCGCTGCTTGGGGGCCTTGGCCGGCAGATGCACCGGCTGAGCTTCGTCAGCGTCCGATGGGGCAAACTGCCGGATGCGTTCGGCCAAAAGCTGCAGATCGAACGGTTTGAGCACGAAGTAGTCGGCTCCCAGCGCGGTGAACCGCTGGGCGATGTCCTCCCGGGCCAAGGCTGTCAGCACGATGATGCGAGGACGGCGGGTCAATTCCAGGTCGTCCAGGCGCTCCAGCACCGCCATGCCGTCCAGGCGAGGCATGGTGATGTCCAAAATCACCACGTCGGGGTTCGTCCTGGCGATCATCTCCAGAGTCTCCTCACCGTCGTAAGCGCACCCCACCACCTCCATGTCGGGCAGACTGTTGAGGTACTCGCTGAGCGCGGCGCACAACTGAAAATTGTTGTCGGCGATCAGAACCCTGATCACGGCGCCTCCCCCTCGACAGATGAAATAAGTTTTGTCTGAATCATCATTCTGCTGTCCGGCTCAGGATCCCTTTTCTTAGTTTATCCTCTTTAAACGGGCGATGTAAAATCCGTCGGTTTCGTGAAGGTGCGGAAACAAGTAGACACCCGGGCCGTCCCCGGCAGGAACGCCAGGAACGGGCGGATCTTCGGCCGTAAATGCCGGATTGTCGTCGAGAAACCGGGCGATCACGCCCGTCGTCTCTTCCGGCTCCGTTGAACACGTGCTGTAGACGACGGTTCCTCCGGGGCCGGTGAGAGCGGCCGCGGCGGACAGAAGCTCCCGCTGAAGGGCCGCGAGGGCCGGGATGTCCTCGGGCCGGCGCCGCCAGCGCAGGTCGGGGCGACGCCGCAACACGCCCAGGCCGCTGCAGGGCGCATCCAGCAGCACCCGGGCCGCCGGCCGCAGCCGGCCGGGAAGCTCGCGCCCGTCGGCCGCCAGCGGTCGAACGATGGCGACGCCAAGCCGCTTTGCGGCCTCCTCCACCAGCCGCAGCTTGCCCGGGTGAACATCGACCGCCACCACCTCGCCGCGGTTTTCCATTAGCTGGGCGAGATGCGTCGTCTTGCCCCCGGGCGCGGCGCACAAGTCGATGATCCGTTGACCGGGTTGGGGTTCCAGGGCCCGAGCCACAAGCTGCGCGGCTTCATCCTGAACCGCGAACCAGCCGTCCTGGAACGCCGCCTGGGCGTCGACCCGTCCCATTCCCCGCACCCGCAGCGCTTCTGGCGCGAGTTCCCCCTCGACGACGTATACGCCCGCCTCCCGCAGGCGGGCCGCCAGGAGCTCCCGGCTCGTTTTGAGCGTGTTCGTGCGCAAGTGAACCTCAGGCACCTCGTTGTTGGATTCCAAATGGCGCCGGGCGTCCTTAAGGCCGAACCGTTCCACCCAACGGGCCACCAGCCACTCCGGGTGCGATGTTTCGACAGCCAGGGCCCGAACTGGGGCCTGTTGCGAATCGGGCCACGGCCAGTCTCCGGCCTCCTCGCGGCGAGCGATGGCCCGGCACACACCGTTGACGAACCCGGCTGTCCCCGGCCCGCCCAGATCTTTGGCCAGCTCCACCGCCTGATGAACCGCGACAGGGCCCGGCACGCCGTCCATAAACCGGATCTCGTAGGCAGCCAGCCGCAAGATGTTGCGGATCACCGGGTCCATCCGGTCAACCGGACGGCGGCTGCATTGACCGATCATCCAGTCGAGCGTCAAGCGCCACCGCAATACCCCGTACACCGCATCGGTCACGTACGCCCGGGCGTGAGCGGAAAGCCCCTTGCGCCCGAGCGCGGCGGAAAGGGCCAGACCCGTAAAAGCCTGCCGCCCATCAACGGCTTCCAAAATTTCCACCGCCGCCCGGCGTCGCCCGTCGTCACGGCCATTCGTTCGATCCGCACGGGCCAATCGGCGAATCCTCCTCCCGACACGAACGAGGGCGGCCGTCGTTTCGACGCCGCCCTCTCCCCGTTGCTGTCGCCCTTCCGGCAGGCCGGCCGCCCGTTGCCGGAGCGTCAATCCCTGGAGTTCCGCAAGATCAACAGGCGCAACAGGTGCATGAGCGCCACAGCCACCGCGGCCACATACGTCAGGGCGGCCGCATTGAGCACTGCCTTAGCCTTGGGCACCTCGTCCGCTCCCAGGTAGCCGCCGGCTGCCAGCAACCGCATAGCCCGCCCGCTCGCGTCGAATTCCACCGGCAAGGTGACCACTTGGAAGGCGAGAGCGGCCAAAAACAGCCAGATGCCCGCCGTCATCAGCGGCTCCGACACGAACACGAACCCGAGAAAAAACAGCGGAAAGGCCATCTGGGAGCCGATGTTGGCTACGGGAAACAAACCGTTGCGGACCGTCAAGGGCACGTAGTTGCGAGCGTGCTGCAAGGCGTGGCCCGTCTCATGGGCCGCTACGGCCAGCGCCGCGATCGACGTCCCGTTGTAGACCGCCGGAGAAAGCCGCATCACACGCCGGCGAGGATCGTAATGGTCGCTCAGCGTTCCCGGGACGAGCTCTACCGGAATGTCCCGCAAACCCGCATGGTCCAACAGCTCACGCGCCACCTGTGCACCCGTCTTGTACGAACGGGCCGGAACCCGGCTGTAGCGGGCGAACGTGGAGTGAACCTTTTGCTGGGCGTACAATGCCAGGATGAGAGCAGGAATCAACAGGATGTATGTCGGATCGAAGAACGGAAAAAACACAGCCCCGCGCCTCCTTTCCTCGACGTTGACTCATTCTTCAGATGCCTGAACACCCGCCGACGCCCGCGCCGGCGGATCGGGGGGCGTTCACCTCAGTTAGATCATTACCTCAGCAGTAAATCGCTGTCAATCGCGCCGGCCGCTCGCCGCCTCATCCAGGTTCAAGCGCTCGCCCACTTTGAGCCGATACCCATTGATGTAGTCCCGTCCGCTCATCGTCCCCGCGCCGGAAGGCTGCACCTGTTCGACGATGACAGTGCCGCACCCGGTTTGGACGGCGAAGCCTTCGGGCAACAGCTCCACCACATGGCCGGGCCCGGCTTCCCCGCGTCGCGGCGGGCCGGGCCGAACCCGCAGTACCTTTATTATACGCCCCCGGTGGGCGGTGTACGCCCCGGGCCGGGGCGCGAAAGCCCGCACATGGCCGCGCACCTGGTCCGCCGGGAGGCTCCAATCGATGGCCAGCGCCGCACGGCTCACCTTGGGCGCGTACGTGGCCCGCTCGTGGTCCTGGGGAAACCGGGGAGCCGCGCCCTTCGCGAGAAGCTCCAGCGTGGCGGCGAGCAGCTCGGCCCCAAGCGCAGCCAGGCGATCGTGCAGGCTGCCGGCGTCGTCATCCTCGGCGATGGGAACCGCCCGCTGGAGGATGATGTCACCGGTATCCAGACCTTCGTCCATAAACATGGTGGTGACGCCGGTTACCGGATCGCCCGCCTTGAGGGCGGCCTGGATGGGGGCCGCTCCCCGGTGCCGGGGCAACAGCGACGCGTGAACGTTGACGCAGCCCAAAGGCGGCACGCGAAGAACCGCCGGCGGCAAAATCTGACCGTACGCCACCACGACGACGACATCAGGCGCAAGAGCCTGCAAGGATTCGACGGTCCCGGCATCCTTGAGGCGGACCGGTTCAAGTACCGGCACTCCGGCGTCCAACGCCGCCTGCTTGACCGGGGACGGCAACACCCGGTAACCCCGTCCCCGGGGCTTGTCCGGCTGGGTGAACACACCTACCACCTGGTGGCCTCCCGCCAAAAGCGCCCTCAACGAGGGAACGGCAAACTCGGGGGTGCCCATGAAGACTGCCCGAAGGCCGCTCACGAACCCGTTCCCTCCCCGTCCGGAGGTTCAGTCCCACCCGCGGGTGGTTCGGCGTGTTGGATTCCGGTAGCCTTATCGATGAACAGAATCCCGTCCAGGTGATCGATCTCATGCTGCAGCGCCCGGGCCGTCATTCCGGACGCGCGGATGCGCACCGGGCGGCCCCGCCCGTCCAGCCCGGTCACTTCGACTCTCGCGGAGCGTTCCACATAGCCCGTCACGTTGGGAATGCTGAGGCAACCTTCGACATCCACCTCGGAGCCTTCTTCGGCCACGATTTCCGGATTGACCAGCGCCAGCAGGCCGTCGCCGGCGTCGACGACGATCACCCGCTCCGGGACACCGATTTGCGGTGCCGCCAGACCCGCGCCGTTGGCGGCGTACA
Source organism: Bacillota bacterium (assembly GCA_017656145.1). Classification (GTDB taxonomy): domain Bacteria; phylum Bacillota; class Limnochordia; order Limnochordales; family ZCTH02-B6; genus JACDOI01. The sequence continues at coordinate 22,171 of JACDOI010000033.1, forward strand.
TGGTGTCCGCCATGTCCCGGATCAGCTTCTGGATCCGCTTGGTGACCCGCTCCACCGGTTTCGCCCTTTGCCGCAAGATGGGGTCGGGCACCAGCACAATGTTTCGCACGGCCATCGATATCAGCTCCTCGTCAGATCAGGGAAAGCGGGTCGACGTCTACGGCCACGGCCACATCCCGGCCGGCCAGGGACCGCCGCCACGATTCCTGAGCCGCTGCGGCCACTTGACGGGGGATGTCTCCCGGACCTTTGATCAGTACGTGCCAGCGCTCCTTGCCGCGCAGGCGCGCCAAGGGCGCGGGCGCGGGACCGAAGACGTCCGCCGCCGACCGGCCCGCATACGTTCTGGCGGCCTCGGCCACGCGCCGGGCTGCTTCTTCTGCCCCTTGCGCCGCCGACACGAGCACCCGCACCAGCGACAGGAACGGCGGGTATCCTCCCGACTGCCGGTACACCGCTTCCCGGCGGTAAAAGCCATCCTCATCGTAGTCCCGGGCCGCCACAATGCTGTAGTGATCGGGCGCATACGTCTGAACAATGACCCGGCCGGGATGCTCGCCCCGCCCGGCCCGCCCGCCTACCTGCATCAGCAGCTGGAATGTCCGCTCCGCGGACCGAAAGTCCGGCACATGGAGGGAAAGGTCCGCGGCTACGACGCCCACCAGCGTGACATTTGGAAAGTCGAGCCCCTTGGCGATCATTTGAGTTCCCACGATCACGTCCACATCGCCCCGGCGCACCGCTTCGAAGAAAGCGGTGTGTGCCCCTTTCCGAGCGGCCGTGTCGGTGTCGAAGCGCTGCACCCGGGCTTGCGGAAACAGTTCCTGCACCGCGGCCTCGACCCGTTGGGTACCGGTGCCGAACGGCCGCACGTGCGGCCCGCCGCACTGCGGGCAACTGCGGGGAAGCGGGCGCCAGTCGTTGCAGTAGTGGCAGCGGAGGTGGGGGATGGGCTCGGCGTGGTACGTATAGCTCACCGCGCACTGCTCACAGCGGACAACGAGCCCACACTCCCGGCAGAGGAGGAACTGGGCGAATCCCCGCCGGTTGAGGAACAAGACCGCTTGTTGGCCCCGTTCCAGGCATTGGGCCAAAGCCTCTTTTAGCCGGGCGCTGAACATTCCCCGGTTTCCGGCGAGCATTTCCGCCCGCATGTCCACCACTTCCACCGCCGGCATAGGCTTTTGGTCGATACGGCGGCGCAAGCGGACAACCCGATATTCCCCGTTCATGGCCCGGACAAACGTCTCCAAAGACGGCGTCGCGCTTCCCAGAATGCACAGCGCTCCGGCCCGCCGGGCCCGCTCCACAGCTACGTCCCGGCTGTGATACCGCGGGCTTTCCTCCTGCTTGTAAGACGGCTCGTGCTCCTCGTCGACGACGATGAGGCCGAGCCGCCGCACGGGAGCAAAGACCGCGGACCGGGCACCGACCACGATGGGGGCTTGGCCCGACGCCACCTTCTCCCACTGATCGAACCGCTCGCCGAACCCGAGTCCGCTGTGAAGGAGCGCGACCTGCCCGGGAAACCGGGCGGCAAACCGGGCGAACGTTTGGGGCGTAAGGGCGATCTCGGGAACGAGCACGATGGCGCCCTTGCCTTCGGCCAACGTGTCCGCGATGGCTCGCAGGTAGATCTCCGTCTTGCCGCTGCCGGTCACCCCGTGCAGCACGACGGGACGGGGATCGGGCTGCCGGCGGCTTTCGGCAATGACCGCAAGAGCCGCCCGCTGCTCGTCGGTCAGCGAGAGCGGCCGCTTCGGCTCGGCCACCCGGGGAGCCGGCGGCCGGCGGTCGATCCGCACCGGGGCCGGCGCGATGAGGCCCCGGCGCACCAACGCCTTGAAGGACGACTCGGGCGCGCCGGTCCGCCGCCGCAGTTCCGCCGCGGCGACCGGACCCGGCTGGGCGCCGACCGCGGCTTGCAACAGCTCGGCCACGATGGCCGCCTGGCGAGGCGCCGCCTCGGCCAACTCGACCGCGGCGGCACGGGCCTCGTCGGCGTCGACCGCCAGCGTGTAACCTTGGACGAGCTTCGGTTTCGTCCGGGCCGCTCCGGCGGTCCCCGGCGGCACAAGACAGCGCAATGCCTCCACCCGCAGGCAGAGATACCTGTCCGCCAACCACTGGGCCAGCGCCAGCCTGTCCCCGTCCACCGGCGTCTCATCGTCCCGGACGGCCAAAAGCGGCTTCAGCGGATGAACGGGGCTTGCCGGCGCGAAGCCAACCAAATACCCCTCGACCCGCCGGCGGCCGAGGGGAACCAGCACCCGTTGCCCCACCCGAACCCGCCCCGCTAGCCGGGGCGGCACCTCATAGTGCCAGATCCGGTCCAGGCCCGGGGCGGGGATGTCGACCAGCACTTCGGCCACCGGCCCGGACGGCTCACTTGATCCCGCCCTTGGTTCGCTCAAACGTAAGCTTGTCCTCCCCGATCTCCCACAGGGCGACGGTTACCGGCTTGTCCGACGGTACATCCACAAGCCGCGGCGCGGCTTCCAAGAGCTGTCGGGCCCGCTTGGCCGTCGCCACCACCAGCGTGTAACGGCTGTCCACTTTCTCCCGCAGTAAGTCGATGGACGGCTGGTTCATGATCACCGGTTCGTTCCCTCCTGGTTCAAGCGCGCGATGAGGGACGGATAGTCGCTGCGGCTCACCCGGCAACGCTCGGCCAGGATGATGGCCCTTAGCTCGTCGCGCGCCTTTGCCAGATCGTCGTTCACGATGACGTAGTCGTAATCGGTCACGGCCGCAAGCTCATGCTTGGCGGCGGACAGCCGTTTCACAATCGCCGCCTCCGGATCCTTGCCCCGCCCGTATATCCGGCGCCGCAATTCCTCCAAACTCGGCGGCAGCAAGAACACGAGTACGGCTTCGGGCATGGCGGCCCGCACCTGGGCGGCGCCTTGGATGTCGATGTCCAAAATCACGGTCAGCCCTTGGGCCAGGCACTGATCCACGTACCGGCGGGGCGTCCCGTACCGGCGGCCGACGAACTCGGCCCACTCCAGCAGTTCGCCCCGTTCCAGCATGGCATCGAATTCCTCGTCGGATACGAAAAAATAGTCGCGGCCGTGCACTTCGCCGGGGCGCGGCGGCCGGGTGGTGGCTGAGACCGAGTACTTGAGACCTTCAACCGTCGGCAACACGGCGTTGAGCAACGTGTTCTTGCCCACCCCGGAAGGACCGCTCAAAACGACCAAAAACCCGCGCTTGCCCATGGCGGCGTCCTTCACAGACGACCGGGGGCGGAACTCGACGCCCCCGCCCCGTCGCGCTGTCCCAGGCGATGGGCGACCGTTTCCGGGTGCACGGAGGAAAGAATCACGTGCGATGAGTCGGTGATGATGACGGCCCGGGTGCGCCGGCCATACGTCGCGTCCACGAGCGTACCCCGATCCCGCGCCTCCTGGACGATTCGCTTCACTGGGGCCGAATCGGGACCGACGATGGCTACGATGCGGTTGGCGGCTACAATGTTCCCGAAACCGATATTGACGAATCTGATCTCCACAGCCCGCCTCCCTTGCCAACTCGCCCGTTTAGCCGAAGCGCTCCAACAGGGCCGTCCGCTGACGCTTCCCCAGACCCTGGACCCGGCGGTTCGCGTGGATGCCGACTTCCCGCATCACCCGGTCAGTGGTGACCTTGCCCACTTGGGGCAACGACTGCAGCAAGTAAGAGACCCGCATCCTCTGGACCACTTCGTCGTCGGACCGCTCCAACACGTCCCGCAGGCTTACGGCTCCCCGCTTCAGCTCCTGGCGCAGTTGTGCCCGCCGGCTCCGGATCTCCTGAGCCTTGGCTAAGGCCTTCCGCTTTTCCTCCGGGGTCAACTTGGGCAGAGCCACGTCCGCCACCTCCCGTCACTCGATATTCTGCACCTGCTCCCGGATTCTCTCCAGCTCGGTCTTGGCTTCCACAACCCACTGCGAGATCCGGGCATCCCCGGCCTTGGAACCGACGGTGTTCCATTCCCGCTGGAGCTCTTGCAGCAGAAAGTCGAGCTTGCGGCCGCACAGCCCTCCTTGCTCGGCCAGTGCCACCAATTGGTCCAGATGGCTGCCGATGCGGGCGATCTCCTCGCTGACATCGGCCCGTTCCGCCATGATGGCCACCTCCGCCGCGATGCGCTGCGGGTCCACGGCATGACCAGCAAGCTCCTCTACGCGGCGGGACAACCGCCGGGCCATCTCCTCCACCACGGTCGGCGCCCGTTCCCGTACTTGCCGGGCCAGTTCTCGAACCGTCTCCGTCCGGGACAGGATGTCGGCCTGAAGGGCTTGTCCCTCCCGCTCCCGCATGCTCACCGCGTCGGCAAGTGCGGCTTCGAGAGCGGGCCGGACCAGTTCCCAATTGGCCTCCTCATCCGATGGCGCCTCGGCCTCCCCCACCTGAAGCCAGCCGGGCACCCGGAGCAAGTCGCCCAGCGTGACGGGATGCGGGCTGTCCAGGCGCCACCGGGCCTCTTCCAGAGCACCCCGGACGGCGGCCAGCAGGTCGGTGTCGACCCGGACCCGCCGCGCCGCCGGCGCTGCGACTTCCGACTTCTTCGTGGTCGTAGAGCGCCACGACGCGCGTGTATTGCGGCAGTGCG
>JACDOI010000034.1 GCA_017656145.1 Bacillota bacterium
GCGACCGACGCGAGCTCGGCCCCGGTCGCGGGATTTATCGTCGGAACCGTCTGCCCGGCGGCCGCGGGTTGCTCCCGGCCGTCGATGACGATCGGCACAAAAGAAGGCAACAAACCGGCCGGCACCCCGTGAATCGGGTTCTCCGGGCGAGCGCTCATCCTTTCAGACATGGCGACCACCGTCCACGTTCAGCACCGCACCCGTCACCGCGGCCGCATCCCCCGAGGCCAAGTACGCGACGGCCGCGGCAATTTCCTCCGGCCGGATGAACCGGCCCAACGGGACCGACTCGACGAACACCTGGCGGCCCGTCTCCGATTCCGGATCCGCCATGAATCCGGGCAGCATCGGCGTATCCGCCGGTCCCGGGGCGATGCAGTTGACGCGAATTCCATCGGACGCCAATTCCAAAGCCACCGCCTTCGTAAGCCCGATGACCGCCGCTTTGCTCGCGCAGTAAGCGTTCAGGCCGGGCCGGGGCCTGAGCGCGGCCACAGAGGAAATGTTGATGATGGACCCGCGCCTCTGCTGTTTCATAAGCGGCACCGCGAACTTCATTCCGAGGAATACGCCCCGGACGTTGACAGCCATAAGCCGATCCCACTCGGCTGCCGAAAGCGACTCGACCCGCGTCGGGCGCTGGGGGAGGGCCGCATTGTTGACCAAAACGTCAAGTCTACCCCTCTGGTCAGCGATGGTTCGAAAGGCCGCCTGCATTTGCGCCTCGTCGCTCACGTCGGCTCGTACGACCGCACCGTGGCCTTCGCCTCCCAAGGACTGCCACGTCTCGGTCGCCCCCGCCTGGTTGATGTCGATCAACCCGACCCAATACCCTTCGCGCGCCAAACGTTGAGCGATGGCCCGTCCGAAACCGGAAGCAGCTCCGGTTACCACAGCGACCGGACGAGCTTGTTCTGCCTGCATGGTCATCATCCTTAACGTGCAAGTGCCAAGGAGTATGACTAATGATACGCCCGACTGGTACTGTTCTCCTTCAACATGAGCGCCGCCTGGCAGGGAAACCCTGCTTGGCTCCGGCAGGTTCCCGCTTGCTCAACTCGAATGGATCTTGAGGTACAGGGGGGTGGACAGGGGTTGCCTCGCCCGCGACGCCGCACTGGAGCAACACTGGTCGCGACGGCCATGTTGGGCGTTTTGGCTCTCGGCGCCGGCCCGGTCCTCGCGCAGCACCAGCCAGGTACGACCACATACGAAATCCACGTCACCCCCGGGCCGACCGGCTCGGTGGACGTCCGGGTCCGGTTCGCGCCGCCCCTGGCAACCGCCGGGATGGTGCTGTATTTCTCCCATCCCCAAGCAGAGGCTGGCGACGGGCGGATGCCGGTTATCGTCGAGGCGCGCACGGCCGACGGAAATCCCTTATCCGTGGAAGCAACGGGAGGCAACCGTTTCCGGGTGTCCCCGGGGGGATCCAACGGCGTGACCGTCGACTATCGCCTGCCCCGGCCGCCTTCGTTGTGGGATCCGTCGACGTGGCCGGGAGCTGGACTGCACTCGGTTCACTCCGGCGACTTGGTGTATCTTTCCGGCAAGGACGCGTTCGTGCTCGCGGATGGCTTGGAGAACCGGCCCGCGGCGGTCATCTTTCGGCTTCCGGACGGTTGGCGGGCCGTGCGGGTCGACGGGGATGTTGTGGCTCCCGATCAAACGGTGCCTGTTGAAGACGTTCAGGCCAGCGCGTTCTTGCTCGGCCCCTTTCACGTGGCCCGCTACCCCGTTCCCGGTGGTGAGCTGACCCTTTTGCTTCCGCCCAAGCCCCCCTATGAACCGGGCCAGTTGGCCTGGTCGCTCCAAGCCTTGTTGGATCAGATCTCGCGGCACGGCCTCGGAGCGCAACCGCCTCGCCTGACGTTCGCGCTCGCCCGCTATCCAGGCGCCTTGCAGCTCAACCCTTTCATTGCGTCCAAGATCGCGGGCAAAGCGACTATCGTCCACTGGATCGGCACCGGCAGCCTGACGTGGTGGCGCAAGCACGCGGCCCGGGACATCGTGGCGCTTTTGCTTCACCGGCAGTTCCGGTTTGCGCCGGACGCGTCATGGTTTTCGGCAGGCCTGCAAGCGTACGCGGGGCTTTTGCTCCTGTTTGAGACGGGCTTTCTGACGGTGGACGACATGTACCAAAGCCTTCGGGCCATCTACTCCACCGGCCTGCATTACTCCGGCCCGGCCTGGCCGTCTTTGGTGCTGGCCGGCATGGAAGTGCCGCCGGGCCATGCCAGCCAGCGGGTCCTGGAGTTCCGGGCCCCGTTGGTCATGTGGCTGCTCGACATCGCGATCCGCGCCGCTTCGAAAGGCCAAGCATCCGTGCTGGACCTTTGGGCTCGCCTGGCACAAACAAACGCGCCGGCGAGCACGCTCCACACGGCGGCAGTGCTGGCCCCGCTGGCCGAATGGGCAGATCTGGCCGGTTTCGCCCAAGACTTCATCTACAGCAGCCGGCTGCCGCCGGCCGATTTCGACCAGCTGTTTCAGCAGTGGATCGACTGGAATAGCCGCTAGCCGCGTCTTCTGCCGCCCGGGAACGATGGAGCAGGAAGTTCGCCGCAGTGCGCGGTACGTATGGCGGGAATCTAGACTGGGACCCGGCGCTTGGGACCCACGAGGCGGTGGTGCCCGGTGGTTTGGTGGATCGTCGCGTCGGTGGTTGCGGCCACAGCGGGATTGTTGATCCGGGCCCGGATGGAAACGGGTTCCCTGTCGGTCACCGAAGTTACCGTGCCCGTCCCGGAGCTTCCCGAAGGGCTGGACGGGCTGTCCATCGTCCACTTGTCGGACCTGCACCTGTCGGGTTACGGCCCCTTCGAGCGGAAACTCGTGTCCACCGTCCGCCAGCTCCCCGGCGCGGTGGTCGCCCTGACCGGCGACTACCTGGCTGGCCCAGGCGGTGCGACGGCGCTCATCCCGGTTCTGATGGAGATTGGCCGAGACCGCCCGGTCCTTGGCGTCTTGGGAAATTGCGACCACCGCCCGCCGGTCAACGCTCAGGCGCTCGTCAATGACCTGAGCCGCTCCGGTGTGCGCGTCCTGGTCAACGATGGTGCGGTAGTCCGGCTCCCCGGCGGCCGATTGCGGGTAGCCGGCATCGACGATCCCCACACCGGTCGGGACGACCTGGAAGCCGCCCTAGGCTCGCTACCGCCCAACCGCGGGCCTGAGCGGGAACCCGTCGTCCTGCTGGCCCATTCCCCGGATGCATTTCCCACAGCGGTGAAGGCCGGCGTCGACCTGGTCCTGGCAGGCCATACCCACGGGGGGCAAATATGCCTTCCCGGCGGGGTTGCCCTGTGGACCAACAGCCGCCTGGGGCGCCGGTTCTCCGCCGGGCTGTTTCGCCAGGGCAAAACGCACATGTACGTCAGCCGGGGCATCGGCACCGGGAGATGGCCGTTGCGCCTGTTTTGCCCCCCTGAGGCCACCGTCATCCGCCTCGTTCGGGCGCCGGCGGACGAAGCGAGAGCTACTGACCAGCCTGGTCAGCCGCCTGCAGAATAAGACCGGCCACTTCGTCCGCCAGGTCTGCCGGCAGTGCGATGCCCTTCCCGGGCAAAAGCCCCCCGTCGGAGGCGGGATAAAACACCCTCACATCCACGTACGCCCGGCCCGACTTTTCTGTGCGCCGCACCTGGATGACCTCGCCCCGGTCGTTTTTCGCCACCTGGCCGATGATCTCTTCGACATCCCAAAACGCCCGGGCGCCGTTTTCGGCCGCCATAGCCTTTCGAGCCATGCCCAAATACCTCCGTTTTCGCTCCGCCGGTTGCCGGGCGGAGCCCGTCTGGTGTCCTCATAGTATCACGGGAAAGGAGGCCGATCTTCCTGCATGACGCGGTAACCGCGGGTTCAGACGGCTTCGCTTCCCCCCATTGCCTCCGGGCACACCGGCAGCTCGATGTAAAACGTCGTCCCGGTCCCCTCCCGGGTTCGAAACCATAAGCGTCCCCGGTGGATGTCGGTGATAATGCGGTGGGTGAACAAAAGTCCCAGCCCGGCGCCCTCCCGCCCCTTCGTGGAGACGGCGCCGGTGAACAGGTGTCGCCGGTGCGCTTTGGGGATTCCGGTCCCGGTATCTTTGACTGCGATGCGAACGAAACCTGAGTTGGGACGGTGCTCAGCGCAAACCGTCACGGTCCCGCCGTCGGGCATGGCCTGCAGGGCGTTTTTCAGCAAATTCATTAGAGCGTGGCCCAGCAACTGCTCATTGCCCTTTACCATAGGCAACCGCTCCATGCCCCGCAGCCGGATGGCCACCCCCATGGCCTCCGCTTGCGCTTCGAACAAGCCACATATCCGATGAACGAGCCGCCCCACATCGACCGGCGCCAGCTGCAACTGCTCAGGCCGGGCCAGTGCAAGGAGTTCTTCTAGAAATCCCTCAAGCTCGTCGATGGAGGCAATGATCTGCTCCATGAGGGCAGACCGTCTATCCTCTTTGGGCGTCATGGACGCCAGTTCCGCGGTCACCCGGATGGCCGCCAGGGGATTGCGGATTTCGTGGACGGCAAAGGACGCCAGCCGGTCCAGCAAAGCCAGCCGCTGGCGGTAATCGAACCGTTCCGCCTTTCGGCGCAGTGGAGTAACGTTGACGGCCGAAACGACCCGGTCTCCGGTCCGGTCCTCATCCAGAGGCGCGCTCTGAACCAGAAACGCTTGGGGCTCCCGAGCGCCCGGCAGGCAAACGACCACCTCTTCGGGTTGCAACCGGCCGTACCGCCCTCGCTCCTTGTCGTCGTCAAAGCGCACCAACTCTCCCAGGCGACGCCCGAGCACCCTTTCCCGCGACCGGCGCAAGGCGGCCTCGGCCGCGGGATTGCAGTCAAGCAACCGGCCTTGGGCGTCCACGGCTAGAATGGGCCACGGGGCCCGGCTCGCCATCACTGTCCGGCGCTCCACTGCCTCGCGGTACGCCCGCCATGCGGCCGCCAGCGCCGCGGCCGCTTCTTTCGCCCGGTCCATGAGGTCGTGACGGCCGGTGGCTTTGGCCGCAAGGACCAAAAGTCCCGTCCACTCGTCCTCGCCGCCGGAGATAGGCGCCGCAGCCCACGTCCACGTCCGGAACGCTTCATAGTAGTGCTCCGCGGCGGTCAAGACCTGGGGTCGGCGCTCGGCCAGCGCCAATGAGACCGCCGTCGTGCCCGCGGAGTCCTCTGTCAGGCGCTGACCGGGAACAAGTTTTTCCTCGGCCTCCCCCGCCACCACCAGCACAACCCCGTCGGCGTCGACGAGGGCGGCAACTGCCCCATCCGCGGGAAATCCGCCGGCCAAATGCCCAAGCAACGGCCGGGCCATGGCGAGCAAAGGATGCAAAGCCTCTCTTCGGCGCTCCAGCTCGTCCGGCCCGACGGTCTGCACCCGGAAGTTGGCCGGATGCAACCCCATCTCCCGGCAACGGGCCCAGCTTTCGGCCACCGCGGGTCGCAAGCCCAAAGCGGTAGCACCCAAGGGCGCCGAGCTGCGGCTAGCCCCGATCCTCTCGGCCTGCAGGTGCTCCTCCGCCGACACGTCCCTCGCCCCCCCAATCGGCCTCCGAGCGCTGCTCGCCAACGAAAGTTCCGCGCCCGCAAACTTCCTCCTTTCGGCTTCTTTAGGACTGGGATTTGGGGAACCGGCCGTCCTTTGCCGCCCCCGGGGGTCCTGAGCGGGGCTGGAGGAGCGGTTCGATGGCCTCCCACTCCGTCGCGGGCGGCGAGCATGCGAAGTTCTCGCACACGTACACCGCCACCCGGTCCGCCGCCGTGGGATGCTCGAACGCCGCGGCGATGCGGGACGACATCCTCTCCGGGGCCCCCCCGGTGATCACGCGGTGGGGAATGTACATCCCGTGAATCCGGTGAAGCATGTCGCGGCCTGCAGGCCCGTGTACCGGACCGGCTAGGGCTATCTCCTTTGCCCCGCGGTAGTACTGGTCTAGTGCCGACAATAGCGAGGCGGTTCCCCATGGGTTTCGTTCCATGAGGATGGAAAAGCGCGCGAAAAGCCGTTCGACGGTCTCGATAAACCCCGGCTCTTCGGTGATGACGTTTAGGCGCAGCAAATTCATGGCCATCACGCCGTTTCCCGACGGAACGGCCTGGTCCCACAGCTGCTTGGGCCGCTCTAGGGGCCCCTCGTGTCCTTCGGGCGTAAAGAAAAACCCGCCCTCTTCTTCGTCCCAAAACAGCTCCAGCGTGCGGCGGACTAGCCGCTGGGCTTCCTCCAAGTACGCCGGCTCCAGGGTGACCTCATACAAGTCGATGAGCGCCGCGGCGAAAAACGCGTAGTCGTCAAGATACCCGGGCACCGGGCCCGGCCGATCCGTAAAGCTGTGGAGCAGATCCCCGCCTTCCGTCGTCAAGTGACGGCGGATAAAGCGCTCCGCTCCCCGGGCGGCATCAAGATACTGCGGCTCGCCAAAGGCCCCGTAAGCCCGGGCCAGGGCCGAGATCATGAGTCCATTCCAATCCGTCAAGATCTTATCGTCCCGGTGGGGCTTTGACCGCTGCTCCCGGGCGTGGAACAGTTGCCGCCGGGCCTCCGCCAGAAGCCGGTGCACTTCGGTGGCATCCATACCCCGCATGTCGGCCAGCTCGCCAGGGGTCACAGCCGCCCACAAGACGCTGGCGTGTCCGTCAAAATTGCCCTCGGCCTCAACGCCGTACGCTTGGCAGAACAGGCCGGCCAACGGCTCGCCGAGCACTTCCCGAACCTGCTTGGGAGTCCAGACGAAAAACCGGCCCTCCTCGCCCTCGCTGTCCGCGTCCTGGGAGGAAAAAAAGCCGCCCTGGGGATGACGCATTTCCCGCAACGCGTAGGCCAACGTTTCCCGCACGATGCGCCCGTACGAGGGGTCCTTCGTCCGCTGCCACCCTTCCAGATACGCCGCGGCCAGCAGGGCGTTGTCATACAGCATCTTCTCAAAGTGCGGGACTCGCCAGTAGCGGTCAACCGAGTACCGGTGAAACCCGCCTCCTAAATGATCGTAGATGCCGCCCCGGGCCATTTGCCGCAACGTCAGGTCAACGAGCGAGAGCATGTCGTCCGCGCGTTCGAGGTATCCGACCCGGTGCAAAAACCCCAGTGCCGGCACCGATGGGAACTTGGGGGCCGTGCCGAATCCGCCCCAGTCCCGGTCCATCTCCTGGACCAATTGCCGGGCAGCCCGGGCCACCACCTCAGGCGCCGGCACCGACCGGCCCGGCTCAACCCCCGCCCGGCTGGCAGACTGCAACGCCGCGCCCAGCTGTGCGGCGGCCTGGTCAACCCGCTGCCGCTCGTTGGCGTAGACCCGGTGCAGCGTCATGAGCACCCGCCGGAACCCGGGCCTGCCGTACCGGTCGTCGGGTGGAAAGTACGTGCCGGCAAAAAACGGCCGCAAATCCGGCGTGAGAAACACGGTCAGCGGCCAGCCGCCCTGACCTGCGAGCATTTGGGCGGCCATCTGGTACATGTGATCCAGATCGGGGCGCTCCTCCCGGTCCACCTTGATGTTGACGAAAAACCGGTTCATCAGCTCGGCGATTCCCGGGTCGGAAAACGACTCCCGCTCCATGACGTGGCACCAGTGGCAGGCGCTGTAACCGATGCTGAGCAGGATCGGCTTGTCTTCGTCCCGCGCCCGCTGCAAGGCCTCATCGCCCCACGGGTACCAGTCCACCGGATTTTGGGCGTGCTGGCGCAAATACGGGCTCGTTTCCCGGATGAGCCGGTTCTGGGCCGGTTTCGCTCTTTCGGTCACAGACAGCACCCCCTTGTTCCCCGGCCGATAGCACCGGAGGTTTCCTTTTCCGAGACTCACACTCCTACTTCTATGGTGGCCGGGGGCTCCAGGCCCGTCACGGAGACGATGGTTCTGGCAGGATCCGGAAATTGCCCAATCGCTCAAGCGCCCGTACGATGGCCTGGGTGCCGTCGTCCCCTCCGCCGTACGCCTCAACGCTCGCCAGGAGCTGATGCACCAGGCTCGTCCCAGCCAGCGGCAAGTGCATCTGGTTGGCCGCCTCCAAAGCCAACCGCAAGTCCTTTTGCTGCAGCCGCACCATGAAACCGGGCTTGAGATCGCCCTGGAGAACCCGGGGCGCCAGGTTGTCCATGGCCCACGAGCCAGCGGCACCGGCCCGCACCACCGCCAGCATTTTCTCCAGGTCGACGCCGGACCTGGCTGCGAACGCCAGCCCTTCGGCCATGGCCAGGAGGTTGAGGGCTACGACCACCTGGTTGCAAAGCTTGCACATTTGACCCATGCCGTGGTCTCCGACGTGAACGATGGTGCGGCCCATGGCTTCAAACAGCGGCCGGCAGCGGTCAAATACCTCCGGCTTGCCGCCCACCATGATGGACAGCGTGCCTTCCCGGGCTCCCACATCTCCGCCGGTCACGGGCGCGTCCAGCATGTCCACTCCCTGCCCGGCCAGGCGCGCGGCCAGGCGCCGGGTCACTTCGGGCGAAATGGTGCTCATGTCGATGACGACCGCGCCGGGCCGAATTCCTTCGCTGACACCACCCGGGCCGAAGAGAACTTCTTCCACGTCCGGCGAGTCGGTCACCATCGTGATGACCGCGTCCTGGCCTTCGGCCGCCTCCCGGGGCGAGCGGGCCGCTTGAGCGCCTGCCCGCACGAGCGGCTCCATCCGGGACGATGTCCGGTTCCAGACCGTCAGAGAAAAGCCGGCCTTGATCAAGTTGGCCGCCATCGAACGGCCCATAATGCCGAGCCCGATGAATCCGATTCGCTCAACAGTCGGTTTTTCCACAAGCCTCACCTCCCGCGCAGGGGTTCCGCTGAGAAGGGTGGAATTCCTTCTCCCGGCAACAAGCTCGTTACGGGGTAAACTTCCCGAACGGAGCGGGGCTGCACGGGAACTGCCAGAGGAGGTGCCGCCAAGTGGCCGTGCCGGTCCTAGCGGCGGCGGCCCGGGCCGTGAACCATCTGGCTGACCGCACGCCTTCGCAGCTCCGGGCGGTGGTCGGATTTGACGGATTTGTGGACGAGATCTTGTCGGTGGTCGCGCGCCGCATCGACGCGGACCGATTTGAACCGGTCCCCACCATCGCCGACTTCGGCCGGCGCGTGGCTGCCGCCGCGGGCTACAGCACCAATTTCGAGCTCGTCCCGCGCCAGATGAAACTGGGCGGCAACGGGCCCATCATGGGACTGGCGCTGGCGAAAAGCGGCATGGCGGTGACGTGCATCGGGGCCATGGGCGTCCCCGAGATGCACCCGGTCTTTGCCGAACTGGCCGATGTGGCACACGTCATTTCCATTGCCAATCCGGGCCACACCCAGGCTCTTGAGTTTTCCGACGGAAAACTGATGCTCGGCAAGCCGGGCAATCTCCGAGATGTTACGTGGGAAAAATTGCTTACCCGTGTGGGTCGGGACCGTCTGATCGAGCTTTGCGCCAAAGCCCACGTTCTCGCGCTGGTCAACTGGACCCAGCTGCCCCACATGACCGACATCTGGCGCCGATTTTTGGACGAGGTGGCGCCCGCCCTGCCTGGGGAGCGCCGCGGGCGGTTGGCCTTTTTCGACTTGGCGGATCCCCACAAGCGGTCCGGGAAGGAAATACAGGAAGCCGTAGACGTCTTAGCCGGCTTCAGCCGGTACTTCCGCACGGTGCTGGGGCTAAACCGCAAGGAAGCCGCGGAGGTCGGCCGGGCGCTGGGGCTTGAAGATTCGACAAAGCTCGGCGCGGACCTGGAAGGCGCGGCCCGGGCGCTGGCCGCTGCCGTAGCCGTGGACGCGGTCGTGATCCACCCGGTCGACCGGGCCGCGTGGTGCGGGTCCGGCACGTACGTGGAGGTGGAAGGTCCCTATACGCCTGAGCCCCGGCTTACCACCGGCGCCGGCGACAACTTCAACGCGGGATGCTGCCTGGGGCTGGCCCTAGGGCTTGACGCGCAAGACAGCCTGACGATGGGCGTCGCCACATCGGGCTACTACGTTCGCCACGGTGGCAGTCCCACATTCCGGGATCTGGTGGCGTTTCTCAGCCGGGGCGCTTGACCCGGCGGCGTTTAGACTGGGTCCGGGCCGTCCGGTCGTCTGAGGGCGGATTGGCCAGCCGGTCCATGGCTTCCCGGGTCATCTCGTGCAGTACCCGGAACCGCTCCAGCAGCTGGGCTTTCGTTTCCTCATCGAGAAACCGGCCGGACAAGTGGGCCAGCCGCCGCATCGTCGCCGCCGAGCGGTCGATGGCCTGTACGAGCTCGTTCAGATTTCGCTGGTCCAAAGGTACGTCCGCATCCTCCGGCCCCTCGGCGCCGCGCTCGTCGAGGTTGGGCCGGACAGCCCGCACCGCGTCGCGGATGGACAGGTCGCGGTTCTCCCGCACTAACCGGGCTACGGCCCGGGTCTCCGCTTTGCTCAGGTGGTACGCCAGCACCGCATCCAAAAGCGCCTTGACGATCCCCGGCGAACCTAGCCGTGCGGCCAGGGCCCGGGCCTCGGCCACATGCGAGACGGTCAAGGGCGAGTCGCCGCCCCGAAAATTGTCCACCACGGCCCGTTGATACCGTTCATCCACGTTCAACAGATCCAGCCAATCGGTGATGGTCGTTCTGGGAATTCCGAGTTTATTGGCAACCGCCCGCTTCGACAAGCCCGTGGCGTCCATGTACGCCTTGACGGCCCGGGCTTTCTCTAGAGGGTTTAGATCTTCCCGCTGCAGGTTCTCCACCAGTTGAACGTGGCAGGCGTCCGGGTCATGGGTCAACACCAACGCCGGAATTTCCGTCAAGCCTGCGGCGGCGGCAGCCAAAAGACGACGATACCCTGCGATGAGCCGATACCCGTCGCCCTCCGGCTGCACCAGGACCGGGTGGAGCACACCCACCTGTTCGATCGATCGACTCAACCCGGCTACGCTGGCCAGACTGCGCAGCCCCCGGACGTGGCCTGCCGTTTGCCGGATCCGGTCGATGGCGATGGTCTCAAGGCGCAAGGTACCTTTCCCCCTAAGCGAGTCGAGTAGCCCCCCCAAGGTTTGCGCTAGCCGATCCTTTCCCTTCCGCGCCTGGCTCGTCTTTCCCTCTTCGATGATTTGTGATATACTGCACCAAAATCCTCCACCGCGCCAGCATGCCGTGACCCATGGCCGAGGGAGTGAGCAGCATGCCCAGCCCCTACCTGGGTGAGCGCATCCGCCGGACCCGGTTGGAACTGGGCTTATCCGGTTCGAAGCTTGCCCGCATGATTGGAAAATCCCAGCCGTACATTTCTGACCTGGAACGCAACCAGCGCATCCCGTCGCTGCGTACACTGGAGGCGCTCTCCGCGGCTTTGGGAAAGCCGGTGACGTATTTTCTTAGCGACGGCGCGGATCATCACAGTTCTCCCGAGGCACTGGAGCACGACCGGGTCGCAGAACTGAGGCACAAGCTCGCGGAACGGATAGCGGAACGTCTGATGGAGTCTGGCATCAGCGGAACGTTGTCGACGGCCGATCTTCCGGAACTCACCCGGATCGTCGAACAAGCCATCGCCAACGTCTACCATGAGGTGATGGCTGGCTCGCCGGAGAGTGACGCGAGGCCGAAGGCAGGTTCCCTCTGATGACCCGGCACCCGGCAAACCCGAAGGGCTCCGGCGCCGCCTGGACGCCGGAGCCCTTCGGGTTTTGGCAGCGTCGGTTTGGCTTTGCGACACCCCTGCGTCACCGGGCGGGCGTGAGCGCCAATCCGGCAACCTTCGCCTCCCGGGCCACCTCTACGTAGAACTGGGTGCCCACCGGCACGACATGTTCCTTTCCCTGCACAAAATAGCCGCCGACGACGCCGATGGGCCCAAGCAACACCACGCCGGCCACGCTGGCGGCCACCGCGAGCTCCTGGTTTTGCTTGGCGGCCCGCTCCGAGACGCTCATCTTGACGGCCGTACCGTCGATGGCTGGCACCGTTCCCCAGTCCACCTCCACGCGGCCTGCCTGTCCGAACCGGCCCGCCGACTGCACGGAGGTCACCGTTCCCTCTCCTTCGGCGCCCGCGGGGATGACGATGCGGCCATCCACGATAACGTCCTCAACGACCCGATAGCGGATTGGCTGACCCACCTGGCTGTGGGCCGAGTTGATCTCGGTCAGCAAGTGAATCCGCACCAACGTCTGGCTGGGCAGCATCACCGGTTGAACGTTGAGCTCACCCGACGGCCAGACGAGCTCGACCAGCGACTGGACCCGCTCCGCCAGGGGCATTCCCTGCTGAGTGGCACCTAAAATGTTGCGCTCCAGCTCGTCCAGGCGCCGGGTCAACGGCACTCCGGACGTCATCCGCTGGAAGACGACGTACTCGACGGCGTTCAACTGGACCGCCACTGAACTGGGCCCGCTTGCAAACCCGGTGACGTAGCCATACACGTTCTGAAGCCGGACCAGTAGCGGTCCCGACTCGACTTCCCCGTACAAATCCCGCTCCAGGCGAGCTACCCGGTCCAAAAACGACCCGGCCTGCTCTTGACCGTAGACAGCCTGTTCGGCCGCGGCCAGCATGCTCGGCAACGTCGTTTCCTGGGCCCAGGCCGCCGGCGTCAGGGACAGCACAAAAACCGCCACAAGACAAGCGACTCGCTTCCGGAATCTCATCAACAAGCCCTCCCTCATGCAGCGGGTCTCCCCCTCCCCGCCCAAGATGACGCTGCCCCCGGCACTCCTCGGTTTCAAAATCGGATCGTGAACTCAGCCGTGGTGACGTTGTGCCGATCCCGGCCCAGATCAGCGAAGTCGATCAGCTTGTACCCAAGCAACAGTGCCGCTTCCGGCCCCAGCGTGTAGCGGAGTCCCAGACTCGTAGTCCGGAGGCGCCCGTCTCCTCCGTCCTCGACGGAAATCTCGGCCCTCGCCTCAGCGTTGTCCAACAGCCGGACGTCGATGCCGGCCATAGTCAGCGTCGTGACGGAGATGCCGGCTTCCGGCGACGGATCGGGGTCGTCCTCGTATGCCACGCCCAATCGGAGCGCGCCTTGGGGGACCGGGACGTTCACGTCGACGCTGGTCCGGGAGCGGTGGCGCAAGTCCGCCAAAGTCACCGACTGCCACTGGGCCCGGACTTGGGCCAGTTGCGGAACGTTGTACTCCAGCGACCACGAGGTGACGTGTTCCACTGCGTTGTCGGGCCGCTGCACCACGTCCCGCTCGGTGGTCAGAAAGACATCCCCCAGCGGCACGGTAAGACCGATGCCGACCGCCTCGCCGCCGCTGTCGGCAAGCCCCCCGGGGTCAAATCCGGGATCGACGCTGCGGACGCGGCCCGCGAGCGCCACATCGCCCAGCTGGACGCTGGCGCCGACCGCGGTAGCCTCTGCCTCCCCGTCCAGGCCAACCCGCCGGGCCCGCTCCCCTTGGACCGACAACTGCGGCGTGAGCTGCACGACCGTCTCCACAGCCTGCGTCCCGGCCAGCTTGGGAAGGTGCGCGTCCGACGAGCCGCTCTCGCGGTACCGCCCCAGCATCCGGCTGCCCGGCAACAGAAAGTCGGACAGCGAAAGGGAGCCGTCCAGGTTGTCAAACGGCCGCCTCTGCCACGCACTGACCGTCGCCCCTAGCCCAGACGGCGTCTCCGCCAGAAGGTAGGTGTCGCCGGTCGGTCCCAGGGAGCCGTTCGGCCATCCCGAGAGCCGCTCCGCCGGAAGCAGCGACCAACGAAAAGCCGCGGCGCCGGATGCCCGGGCATCGTCTTCCCTCCATACCACCACTGACTGCCGGCTCATTCCCCAGGACGTCCAAGCCGAGCGTATTCTATCCAAAGAAGGATCGAGCCTCAGGCCGTCCTCCCGCACCCGCTCCGGCGCGCTGCTGCGGACGCCGTAGCCGAGCATCTTCAGCTCGGCCTGAAACTCGGCCACCACCGATTGAAGCGCGGCCGTCTCGCTGGGCGACAACGCTCGCTGCGGGTGGGCCCGGTTGTAACGGCCGAACAGATCTTGCAGTTCCACCTCGCCGGCCAGGTGGAAGTCCAACGGCGCCGGCTCCGACAACCTTTCCAAGGCATGCGCCACCGACAGCGCCACCTCATAGCGGGTCAGGCGGCGGGAGCCGGTGAAAAATCCGGGCGAGTACTCGTCCAGCAAGCCCGCAGCTCCCAGCTGTTCCAAGGCTCCATACGCCCAATGGCCTGGAGGTACGTCCGCAAAGGGGCTCGCCTGTCCCAATGCCGGCGCGGACGCCCCCAGTATCGCCGCCGCCACCAGCGCTCCCACCCATTTCACCCAGGAACGCTGCCCATTTGCGCTGGCCGTCCGCACCGGCTTCCCTCCTTTGCTCGATGCTTTGCCCGGCTTGGCACACCAGGCGCATACTTCCGATCGCGCATCAATTCTCCATTGGATCCGCTGAAACCTCTCCAGTTCCGCGCCGGGTTTCGCGGAGATACCGCTCCGCCAGCTCGACGGCGACGAAGTCGTCGTACGGCTCGGGCGGAACTTGCAGCCCGACCGGCACAAGCCGCCGCCATCCCCTCCGGCGCCGGGCTTGCCAGTATCGCCTTCGCCCCGCCTCGCTGCTCCGGTCCTCATTGACGACCCGCACCCGATCGTCCGGAACGCCCAGCTTCCGAAGGACGTCCACCGCGGCCTCGGATGCGGTCCGATGCCCCACCACGAACACCGCGGCCCGGGAAACGAGCGGGCGCAGATGATCCTCGAGCTCCGGTGCGGCAACGACCGCCTGGTGCACCACCCGCCCCGTCCCGGCCAGGGCCGCGACGCCGCACTTGCTGCGACCGGGGTCTATGGCAACAATCAGTCCTTCCACCGCGCGCAAGCCCCCAGCCCCGTCAAGGCGACAGACCCCCGGGGAAGAGGTTCCCCGGGGGTCTGTCGAGCCTAGCCTTGCCAAACGCCGGGCCGGGAATCAGAACTCGATCCCCAGGCCCGCCTTGACGCTGGCGTAGTAGTAATCCTTGTACGTGCCGCCCCCGTTACCCGTCGAGTCCGCCCAGCGGCCGCTGAGCGTAAAGTCCATCGACTCGGTGATCGGGTAGGTCAGGCTGACGGACGCCATGGTGTCCAGCGCATAGGCCTTGTCCTTGTGATCTTCGCCCCGCCCTTTGATGACCTTGTACCAGGCGTTCAAGGTCGCCCCGAACACGTCCCGGGTGACGCCGACGGAGTACATCGTCCGCGGATCGCCCTCGTAGGCCACATTCCCAAACACGCTGCGGGTCTGATACCCGTAGCCCAGCGTGATCTCGGACTTGCCCAGCGTCAGGCTGTAATCCGCGCCCACCGTTGTCGTGCTGACGCCCGCGTCAACGTCGCGGTCGCCGTCCGTATCCCAGTTCTCCGAGACATGGTCCGCAGTGAGCGACAACGCTTCGGACAAGGCGAAGCGCACCGAGCCCGACCATGTGTCCCGATTCCGGATGACGATGTCGTCCGCGGTCGTGCTCTCGTCGTCATCGTCGTCCTCGAACGTCAAATCCCACTTCTCCGGATCGGTCCACTCGTCGTCCTCGATCGGGTTGCGCTCGGTCTTGTAACCCGCGCTGACCGTCACCGTATCGTTGAGCGCGTACTCGTCCACGCTCACCGCGATGGTCTCATGGGTCCTGTCCTCCGCCCAGTCCGTATACTCGCCCTGGGCGAGGCTATAGCGCACCGTGAAGGGCAGGCCCAGCGTGAACCCGCGGCTCACGTCGACCCGGTACGCTTCCGTTTCCTTATCTCCTTCGCGATCGTCCGTGTAGTACAGGGCGCCGATCTGGAACCCAAGCACATCCAGATCGCGGAACCCGGCCTTGTGCCAGTCGGTGAACTCCGACTCGGTCAAATCGTCGTGCCGGCCCTTTTCGTACACGGCGGTCAGCAGGCCGAGCGGCAACGCGGCCTCCAGCACGTACTCGCCGTGGCCAGCCTCCAGCTCATCATCTTCGTCCCGCAACAGCTTGCCGAAGTGCGAGAGTTCCTCGCGCTTAGGCTCATCCGGATCCGCAGGGGCGAACGCCTCATCCACCCAGCCGTATGTGAAGTTCAGATCCACGTTGCCGATGGAGCCCGACACTCGCCCGTCCGCGGCGGGATGATCCTTGTAGCGGGCAACGAGCCAGTCGTAATCGAAGCCCCCGGCCTCGCCGAACGCCCGCACGCTCGCAACCCGGTCGTCGCTGCTCCACCACAAGTAGTTGCCCTCGACCGTCAGCCCGTCGTCGAGCGGCAACGCGCCGGCCAAGCCCACGAGCTGGTCGTCACTATTCAACCGGCTCGCGATGATCCGTCCCGACAAGCTGCCCAGCTGTCCCTCGATCACCGCGCCGCCGCGGTCTTCCTCATCGACCTTGGCTTCATACGTCTCCGGGTCCAGCGTGAACTTGTTGAACCCGTCGGCCAACCGCTCGCCGGTCATGCTGCCGAAGTAGGCCGAGCGCAGCGAACCCGCCGTGGTCACCTGGACGTGCATGCCCGTCAGGTCGAACGTCGGGTCCGAACCCGAGGCAAACAACTGGGCCTTGGCCCGGATTCCGCCTTCCACCTGAACGCCTTCGGCCGGCTCGAACGCCGCGTTCAGGCTGACGGTCGCGCTGAAGTCTTCCTTACTCTCGATCTTCTCGGTGTCCTCGTCATCGGGATCCTGCCGGGGATCCAGAGGCACGCCGTCCGGATCGGTCGCATCGGACGTGTGCGTGAGTTCGTAATTGAACCCAAGCTCGCCGCCGATGCGCGGCCGCTGAGCCAGTTCGACGACCTGCTCGTCCAAGGCTTCAACCTGTTCCAAAGCCCGGTCGGCGGTCAGCCGCGCCCGGTACGCCTGCTGATCGGCCCGCTGGGCCCGCTCCATGGCCGCGAGGGCCTCCGCCCGGGCCTGCTCGCCCTGCCGGGCGGCCTCCTCCAGCGCCGCGGTGGCCTGGGCGATCGCGTCCTCGGCGGTTGCCAGGGCCGCGGCCGCATCGTCGCGGGCCATCTCGCCGACGGCCGCCGCGCGCTCGGCCTGTTCCTGCGCCGCAGCCGCCAGCGCCGCGGCTTCCTCGGCCGCGAGCCGGGCCCGGTACGCCCGCTCCTGGGCCGCGTCCGCCGCCTCCTGGGCGCTTGCGGCCAGCGCGGACGCCTCGGCCACCTCATCAGCGCTTGCCTGCTGCTCCTGCAGCATGCTCACCAAATCCCAGGCCGCGTCGGCCCGGGCCGTCGCTTGCCGGGCGGCCTCCTCGGCCGCAGCAGCGGCCGCCTGCGCCGCGTCGGCGATGCCGCGAGCCGTCTCCGCCGCGCTGGCCGCCTCGGCTACCCGCTGTTCCACTGCCTCCAGCCGGGCGTTCATGTGCTCAAACAGCTGCTCCAGCTCGGCCACCCGCACGCCCAAAAGATCCAGCTCTTCGTGGAACTCCTGAGCCAGGGAGAGGATGGCTCCGCCCAGCGTGCCGGCCCGCTCGTCCACCAGCGCGCGGACGGCCTCAGGGTCTTCCCGCAGGGCGCCGAGCACTTCCGGTTCAAGGACCTCGAGCTCTTCCCGGAGCTGGTCCGCAACGACGGCGCGGATGGCGTCTTGCATCTCCGGCGACAGCCGCACTGCCGCCTCCACGGTGCCGTCTTCCCGTTCCACCCGCTCCACGGCAATCGCGGGCCGGCCGTCGGGCAGCACGCCCCGCTCCTCGGCCAGGGCATCGATGGCCGCCTGTAGCGCCGCGACTTTATCGTCGACGGTAGAGGCGATCTCGTCCTGAATCAACGCCTCAAACCGGGCAAGGATGCGGGCGAACACCATCGCCATTTCGTAGCGAGTAAACGTTCGTTCACCGCCGAACGTCCCATCGGGATACCCTTCCACCAAGCCCGCGGACGCGAGTTCCGCAATGGCGTCGTAGGCCCAGTGGTCTAGGGGAACGTCCCGAAAGGGATTGCCCTGGGCAAAGGCGGGAGCCGCCACGGCCCACGCCATGGCGACCGCCAGCGTCAGGGCCAGTCCTTTCTTGACCATTCCGCTTCCCCCTCGCGTTCGTCGTCTGCAAGTTCGTGCAGTCGAACAGGGTCTTTGTGCGAACCCGTCCCCACCCCCGGCTCGGCGCGATGAGTGTCCGCGTTTCCTCATCGCTTCCAGGGGCGTTTGGGTCGCTCAAGACGTCGATCCCCTGGGCGGCAGTGGACTGGCGAATCCGGGCACCTCCTTTCCCGTCCTCCCGCCCCGATTGTGGGGGTTCAAGGTGCAAACGTCACAGAAACCCTGACTTGCTGTGTTCGAGGGGCACCCGAGAAATCCTGCTCGGCCTGGAAAATTTCGCAATGAACAAATGGCTATACGACGGGCCTTTTGGCGGCGTTTGCCATCGTCTCCGGCCCAAGCGCCCGAAAGGATCGATGCCCCAGGCCGGCTGCTTGAGCCTCCGGCAACCGCCGGGTCCGTCGAGGCGAACGCTGGGATGCCGGCGAAGCGGGCGGGCAAAAGAATGGAAAGAGATCGAAAATCGAGTCTGCGAGGACCCACAGAGAGTTTTCGAGCCGGATTCCGGCATACGGTCTTTCATCAGACAGCTTTTGATTAGACCGGTTCTACGACCAGGCGAATGCGCAACGGCCAGCGGGTGTTGTACGTGTCCTCCGCTGCGACGGCCCTTACCCGGGCGCTGCCGCCCAGCCGCTCCACCTGGCTCATGGCATCGACGAACTCCTGCAAGCTGACGCCCTCGGACACGAATCCGTCCTCGTCGGTGATCATCCCGCGGGCGATGGCCGCGTCATACACCGACTGCAGCAAGCGGATGAGCTCGTCCCGCACCAGGCCGCTGGCCCGTCCCTCGACCACCGTCTCGGCGATGACTTCGCCTTCCCGGTAGATCAACTGCTCTTCCACAAGGGCCAGATCGACCGTCAGCGGCTCCCCGACCGTCGTGTTGTAGATGGACACGACCCGCACGACCCACCGGCGGGAAGAACCGGCCAAAATGCGGGCCGCTTGCTCAAAGACGCCGTCCAAAAGCTGCAGAGCCGTAGGAGGCTGGGTTCCCGGGATGCGCGCGCCGCGCTGCAGCGCGATCAGATCGGCCCGTTCCAAAAACGCCAAGAGCCGCTCTTCCACCTCATCCACCGGCCCGCCGCCGCCGAACACCTCGGCCAGGACGATATCGCCAGCTTGAAACGCGAGGGCCCCGCCTCGCACCTGATCGAGCTGTAGATTAGCGGCCCGGATCTGGGCTTCTTTCTCCTCGATCTCCCGCTCCATTTCGGCCACCCGGGCTTGCATCTCTTCGATGCGCCGCTGGAGCTCTTCCCCGATCTGCTGCAGGTTAGCCACCCGCTGGCGGGTGAACTCCAGGTTGTCCTGGGCTTCCTTGAGGGCGGCCACGACCTGCTCGTACTCGGCGCCGATGCGGGCCAGCCGCTCTTCGGCCGAAGCCAGCTCCCGGGTGGCCGCGTCCCGCTGCGCCTGGGTGCGCTCCAGTTCCGCCTGTTGGCGGCTCAGTTCTTGCACGACACCCTCGTACCGGGCCCGGGTCGTGGCCAGAGCTTCTTGGATTTCCTGCATCCGAAAAAGAGCGGTCCGCACTTCGTCAGAGGCGACGGTCAGCAGGGCAAGGCTGGCGGCGACGATCACGATGCCCGTCGCCACGGTGATCACGACGGATGTGTGCTTGGGACGCAGCCCGAACAAGGTCAGCCGCTTGCGGCCGACCCGCATGCCCACCTTGTCGCCCAGGTAGGCGATGATTCCCCCCAGCACAACGAGGATGAGAATGAGCGGAAATCCATACAAACCTGCTCACCGCCCCGGCAGCCCGGTCAGCGTCGCCCAGCCGATGCCCACAGCCCGGCGCCCGCTGCCGCCAGGACCCCATCCGGCAACCACGCGCCCATCGCCGGTGGCACGGTCCCGGACTGCGCCATCGCAGTGCCCAACGTCATCAGCACGTAGTACACGATGATGATCACCATGCTCAGCCCGAATCCGACCGAAGCCGCCGACCGGTGTGGCCGCACGCCCAGCGGGGCGGCCAAAAACGCGAAGAGAAAACTCGCCGCGGGAATGGAGAGTTTCAAGTGCAAGTTCAGCGCGTACGTCCGGGTGTCTGCGCCGCGCGACTCAAGAAACGCGATCTGCTCACGCAACTCCCGGATAGTCATCTCTTCCGGATTTTTCTGCGCCGCAACCACCTGCTCCGGCCGATAACCAATGGTCACCGGCTGCCGTCCTTGTCGGAAATCGACGGTGACCCCCGGCTCCCCGCCGTGAATGTGGATGACTCCGTCCTCCATCCACCACGTGTTTTTTTCCCACACCACCCGGCGGGCGTAGGTGGTGCGCACGGGCCGCCGGCCGTCGAGCTCCACGACGGTCACGTCCCGCATGGCCCGCTCAGCCACGTCGTATTCGGACGCGTAGAGAATTCCCCGCAGAAACCCGCCCTGGTACTCCTTCAGTATAACATTCCGAGTTACCGTGGGCAATTGACCTCCCTGGACGTCTTCGACCAGCACCCGCCGGTACTCCAAGTTCGCGGCCGGAACGACCCACTCGCCGACGGCCACCGTCAACATCGACAACCCCAGCCCCATCGCGGCCACCGGCGCCGCGATGCGATAGAAACTCACCGCCGCGGCTTTCATGGCGATGATCTCTCCAGTGCCCGACAACCGCCCCATCGCCAGCAACGCCGCGAGCAACATCGCCATCGGGACCGTCCAGACGACGATTTGGGGCAGGCGGAGGGCGATGAGGTGCAAAGCGCTCCCGATGGGCGCGCCGTAATCCACCGCCGTGCGCACCGCCTGGACCAGCTCGACCCCGGCGAACATACCCGTAAACGCCGCCAATCCGAAGAACAACGGCCCGATGAGCTCCCGCAGGATGTAGCGGTCGAGAACCTTCACAGCCGAAACCGTTCTCCCAAATAAAACTTGCGGGCTATCGGATCCTGAGCCACAGACGCCGAATTGCCGGAAATGAGGATGCGGCCCTGGTGCATGATGTACGCCCGGTCGGTGATGGCCAGCGTCTCCCGCACGTTGTGATCGGTGACGAGCACGCCGATGCCCCGGCGCTTCAAGTGCGCGATGACGTCCTGGAGATCGGCCACGGCGATGGGGTCGACGCCGGCGAAAGGCTCGTCCAACAACAAGAAAGACGGGTTTACGGCCAGCGCGCGGGCGATCTCGGCCCGCCGCCGCTCGCCGCCCGACAGCATGAACCCGTACCGGTGCCGGACATGGGCGATGCCGAACTCTTCCAAAAGCGTTTCGATGCGCTCACGCTGGACGTTCCGGGGAATGCCCGCGGGTTCCATAACGGCCCGCAAGTTATCCTCGACGGTCAGCTTGCGGAAAATCGACGCTTCCTGAGCCAAGTACCCGATGCCCAGCCGGGCCCGCCGGTACATGGGCAACCGGCTGATGTCCCTGTTGTCCAGTTCGATCCGGCCGCCGTCGCAACGCTCCAGGCCGACGATCATGTAAAACGTCGTCGTCTTGCCCGCGCCGTTGGGACCAAGGAGGCCGACGACCTCTCCCCGGTCCACCCGCAGGTCGACACCGTCAACGACCCGGCGACCGTGGTATGCTTTGATCAGCCCGCTGGCGACGATGCTCACCCAAGCCAAGGCCTCCCGTTCTGGGCACCTGGTTCGTTGATCATGACCTGCGCACCTGCCGCGAATTGCTGGGCGGTCCCTCCCCCAAGCCGGACCGCTTCCGCCAGCGCCCGCAAAGCCCCCTGCACGTCGCCCTTCGGAAGCCCCGCGGCCCGCACGGCCACCCCGGCAGCGCCGGCCCGCACCGCCGAGACCGCTTCCTCCGGCGACCGCACCGGGCCGGCGATGACGGGCACGTCCACCGCGGCCGCCACCGCCGCTACAGGCCCGTCGCACACAACGAAATCGGCCCCTTGCCGGGCCGCCTCCCGGGCGCTATCCACGCTGTCCACCATCGCTCCCACCAGCCGATCGCTGCCCACAAGCCGCCGGGCCACGGCCACCGGCATATCGTCCGCACCTAAAAGCACCCCGTCCGCGCCGATGGCCAGCATCACGTCAACCCGCCCGCCGATAATCAATGGGACTCCCTGGGTCTGAACCGCCTCGCTCAAACGATACCCCGCCTCAATCTGCGCTCTGGTGGCGCTTTGCGTACCGGACCACTGGATAACGGTAGCTCCGCCTTCGATGAGAAGTGCCGCTACATCCTCAGGGCACTTGCGGCGCCGGGAACTTTCCACAACGGCGTACAGGCGAAAATCGGCCTTCCCCACGTGGCCGGCCCCCTTTTCCTTCAGACTAAATGCTTGCCGATGACGGTCAGATACCTCGGATGGCCGGGACAAGACCGGTATCCGATAACGCGAAACCCCAGCTTCTGGTAAAACCGGACCAGAAACGGCAACGCAGTACGTACATGTCCCCGCAGTTGCTTCACCCCGGCCCGGCGGGCCCGCTCCTCCATCCAGTCCATCAACCGGGCTCCAATCGCCTCCCCTTGAAATTCCGGCAGCACCGCCAGGCGGGACAATGTCCACCGGAGCTGGCCGTTCGGGCTGCGCCAGGGCGTACAGCGAACGGTTCCGACCGGCTCATCGCCCACGAACGCCAGCGCGTGGGCGTGCCGCCGGGCGCGGATGTCCGCCGCGATGGTCAGCGGCGTTGACTCGAACACTTTGAGCGGGGGGACGATCCGGCCCCGATAGCCGGCGTATGCCTCCATGAGGATCCGGTGCACGATGGCCGCCTCCCTGGGCCTCGCCAGCCTGATCGTCACGTCCACAACGCCGGCCTCCCCTTTCGAACCTCGTTTATCGCTTCGCCCGGGGAAACGGGACAGCCAGCAGCGCCGGCCGCCGGCCATCCGGTACCAAACGCCCCGGGAGCGCGTAGCCTATGGTACCGGAGCGGAACGTAGTAACATATGACCGCCGGAGAAATCAGGTGAAACCCGTCATGGAACCGATTGTCCACGCCGTTCTCAAGGCCGGCCCGTCCGACAGGCAGGCGGGCATCCGCATGTCCCTGTCCATGTTGAATCGACTGGGGCTTGTAACCGGCCAAACCGTGCTCCTGTGTACCCAAGCCCGCCGGGTGCAAGTCCGCGTCGGTCTCAGGGTGCCGAGCGATCCCGGGGAAGTGCTCGTCGGCGCCGATCTCATGCGCCGGCTCCACCTGCCGGCCGGATGGCCGGTTCGCCTGCGCCGGGAGGCGTCGGGCTCCCTTCATGTCGGACCGTTCGTCGGCATTCTCTGTCAGCGCAACCCTACGGGCAGCCCTTATGGCCCCCAGACGGCATTTTTCCGGCGCCTCATCCGGGCCGGCCGCCAGATGCATATGGCGGTCTACATCTTCCAACCGGGCGATGTCAATCCCGCGACCGCGGCGGTGGCCGGCTGGACGTGGACCGAAGCTCGAGGGTGGACACGAAGGCTGTTCCCGCTTCCCCACGTCATCTACGACAGGGGATACGTCACCCCTCCCGTGCTACGGGTTCAGCGCTGGCTGCGCCAGCGGGTCGGGTGCCAGCAATTCAATTACCTGGTCGGGTCGAAATGGTGGGTGTACCGCCGTATGTCCAAAGAGCCCGACCTTAGCCCCTACATCCCGGAAACCCGGGTTCTCCGGACCACCGCCGACCTGGCGGCCATGGTGCGACGTCACGGCACCGTGTACGTCAAGGCTGCAGGCGGCGGCAAAGGCATCGGGATATGGGTGATCAGCAACAGCCCCAAGGGATTCGCCTACCGGTACACCGACGGCGCCTGCCGAATTCATCGCGGCCGCACGACGACCTTGGCGCCCATCGCCCGGCACCTCTTGGGCAGGCCGCGCCAGCCCTGGCTCATCCAGCCCCGGATCGACCTGGCCCGCTGGCGGGGGCGCATCTTTGACGCCCGCGTTCTGGTACAACGGGACGGGGCGGGCGATTTTCGCGTGACCGGCACCGGCGCCCGGATAGGCCGGCCCGGCAGCATCATCTCCAACCTGTACGGTGGCGGGGAAGCGCGCCCGTTGGAACCAATCTTGCAGGACAGCTTGGGCGTGAGCTCGGCTGGAGCCGTGCTGCTCCGGGAGCAAATCGAATCCATCGCCCTAAAGGTCGCTCGGCTCATCGACCGCTCCTGCCGGCGCACCGGATACGTCGGCGAACTGGGCATCGACATCGGTGTGGATCGCCGCGGGCGGCTGTGGTTTTTTGAGGCCAACTCCCGCACCGGCAGAAACATCTTTCGCCGGGCGCTGATGCCCGAAAGCACGGCGCTGGCCGACCGCCGCCCCTTGGAGTTCGCCGCGCACCTGGCAGGCTTCGCACCCCAAGCGTCACCGGCGCAAGCCTTGCCGTAGCCCAGACACGTAGGCGTGGTGCATGACAAAGCGGATGGCGGCTTTCAACAACCGGCCCCGGCCCCGCTGTTCAAGGCCCGCGAGCCACCGCCGGAACCCGGGGCGCTCATACCACTCGAAGGGAAACAGGATCCTGTCGACCCAAAACAGCGGCGGGAACAAGCGCACCCTCGCCCGGGCCCGGAAGGTTGGATGCTTCCGGAAATACGCGACCGCCGTCCGCCCCCGCTCCAGCTCCCGGATGAGATACAAGTCCAGGTCGGAAACTTGAGGCGGCGGGCAGTAGCGGTAGCCCCGGGCCCGGAGCGCCGTCACTCGCTTCAGGCCCATGTCCCGCAACCGGTCGCCGATTTCCAGCTCTTCCCATCCATATTCCCGGAACGACTCGTCAAACATCCCCGCCTCTTCCACGTGCCAGCGGGCCACCGACGCGTTGCCCGCGGCGAAAAACGCTGTCGGTATGTCGCCCAACCGGGGCGGGGAGGAAAGCGGCGCGTCCAGCGCCGCCACACAGATGACCGGACCAATGACGACGAGCCGGGTGTCGATGTGGG
>JACDOI010000035.1 GCA_017656145.1 Bacillota bacterium
AATCACCGCTACGTCTACGTCAAAAGGAGGCAGGGCCCCCGCTTTTTTCTCACCCTCCCACATCGGCGCCACCCCGGCCACGGGCCGGGGCCCGGCCCAGGACCGGCCCCCGGACAACCGAACGCCTAAAGTCCCGACAAACGAAAAACCCGGCCGGGATGAACTCACATGGGCGGCATGGCGCCCGGCCCGGCGGCCGGCTGCTCTTCCTCGGGCAGCTCGGCGATGAGGGCTTCGGTGGTCAGCACCATGCCGGCGATGCTGGCCGCGTTCTCCAGCGCGGAGCGGGCCACCTTGGCCGGGTCGATGATGCCTGCCTTGATCATATCGACAAACTGGCCGTTCAAGGCGTCATAGCCTTGGCCTTCGGGCAGCTCCCGCACCCGCTCGACGATGACCGCGCCTTCCAGGCCGGCGTTGGACGCGATCTGGCGCAGCGGCTCCTCCAGAGCCCGGCGGACGATGCCGATGCCTGTCCGCTCGTCCCCGTCCGAGTCCAGCTCGTCGAGCTTCTTCTGCGCGGCAATGAATACCGTCCCGCCGCCGGGGACGATGCCCTCCTCCACTGCCGCCCGGGTGGCCGAGAGGGCGTCTTCGATCCGGTGCTTGCGCTCCTTGAGCTCAGTTTCGGTCGCGGCACCGACACGGATGACGGCCACGCCGCCCGCGAGCTTGGCCAGGCGCTCCTGCAACTTCTCCCGGTCGTAGTCGGAATCGGTCTCCTCGATCTCCCGGCGGATCTGAGCTACCCGGGCTTCGATGGCGGCCTTGTCGCCCTTGCCTTCCACGATGGTGGTGTCGTCCTTGGTGATGTGGACCTTTCCGGCCTGGCCCAGCATGTCCAGGGTGACGTTTTCGAGCTTGATGCCCAGGTCCTCGGAGATGACCCGGCCGCCGGTCAGCACCGCCATGTCGCCCAGCATGGCCTTGCGCCGATCGCCAAATCCGGGCGCCTTCACCGCGGCCACCTGGAGCACGCCCCGGATCTTGTTGACCACCAACGTGGCCAGCGCCTCGCCCTCCACGTCCTCTGCGACGATCACCAGGGGCCGCCCGGTCTGGATGATGCGCTCAAGGACCGGAACGATGTCGGCGACGGCGCTGATCTTGCGGTCGGTGAACAACAGGTACGGATTTTCCAGCACCGCTTCCATCCGCTCGGTGTCGGTGACCATGTAGGGGGAGAGGTAGCCGCGGTCAAACTGCATCCCCTCCACCACTTCCAGCGTGGTGCCGATGGTCTTGGCTTCCTCAACGCTGATGACCCCGTCCTTGCCGACCTTGTCCATGGCTTCGGCGATGAGCCGGCCGATCTCGGGGTCCGCCGCGGAGATGCTGGCCACCTGGGCGACGGCTTCGCTCGTCTCCACCGGCTTGCTGATGCGGCGAATCTCTTCCACAACCGCGGCCACCGCCCGATCGATGCCTTTCTTCAGCAGCTGCGGATTGGCGCCCGCGGCTACGTTCTTCAGCCCCTCGCGGATGATGGACTGCCCCAGTACGGTGGCGGTGGTGGTGCCGTCGCCCGCCACGTCGTTGGTTTTCGTGGCCACTTCCTTGAGAAGCTGGGCGCCCATGTTTTCAAACGGATCCTCGAGTTCGATCTCCCGGGCGATGGTGACCCCGTCGTTGGTAATCGTGGGCGAACCCCACTTCTTCTCGAGCACCACGTTGCGCCCTTTGGGCCCCAGCGTCACCCGCACGGCCTGGGCCAAAGTGTTAATGCCCCGCTCCAAAGCCTTGCGGGCGTCCTCGCGGTAGCTCAGTTCCTTGCCCGCCACGTTGCCTCACCTTCCTTGTGCCCAGTGTTGGCAGCCTCGAAATGCCCCGCGGGCCGCAAGCGCGCCCGCGCGTGCAGCGTTATTCCTCCACCACGGCCAAAATGTCCGACTCCGACAGGATGAGATATTCCTCGCCGTCGACGGTGACTTCGGTGCCGGCGTATTTGGAGTATACCACCCGATCGCCGACCTTGACGGTCATGGCGATCCGCTTCCCCTGGTCGTTGACCTTGCCCGGGCCGACAGCCACCACCTTCCCCTGCTGCGGGCGCTCCTTAGCCGTATCGGGCAACACGATGCCGCCGGGAGTCCGCTCCTCTTCCTCAAGCGCCTGAACGATTACCCGGTCGGCCAGCGGCACAAGCTGCATCGGTCGACCTCCTCCTCCCTGATGTCCAGTTGTCCCCCATCGATGGGGCCCTGCCAATCAGCACTCGCCTGGCGCGAGTGCCAAGACCTTCAACGCCTATGATACGGCACCGGCCGGGGGGCTGCAACCCCTGGAAAACTCGCCGCTTTTTCCGCCGCTTTTTCGCTCGAGACGTATGTCGCCAATGATCATCGCCCTGTCCGCGGACTTGCACATGTCGTAGACGGTCAGCGCCGCGGCCGCCACGGCCGTCAGCGCCTCCATCTCGACGCCGGTGCGGGCGCGGGTGCGGACCGCAGCCTCGATCTCGACAGTACCCGCGGTCTCGTCAAGCTCGAACTTCATCTCAACCCCCGTCAGCGGCAGCGGATGGCACAGGGGAATCCACTCAGCGGTGCGCTTGGCGGCCATGATCCCGGCCACCTGGGCGACGGCCAGCACCTCGCCCTTTCGGGTCGTTCCCTCCCGGATGGCCCTCACGACTTCGGGCGTCGTCGTGACCCGTCCCCGGGCAACCGCTTCCCGCAACGTCTCGGCTTTCCCTCCCACGTCCACCATGCGGGGCAATCCCCGCTCGTCCAGGTGGGTAAACTCGCCCGCCAATGGCCATCCCTCCTTATGTTGCCAACGCAGCGCCCGCCCTTCCCGGGGAGGGAAGGCTGCGGGCGGCACCGAAGAATCGCTTTCGGGAAACCGGCCGCGCGGTCCTCAGGAGCCCGCGCGATGCGACTTGTCAAACTTGGAGGAAATTCGATGCCCCCCAACGGTTCCGCTTTCCGCCCCGCCGCGGCCCTGGCGCTCATCCTCTTGGGGACGCTCGCGGCCGGCTGCGAGGGCGGCCTCGAACAAGCGATGGTGCCTCCCAAGGCGGACGTCACCGGGATACAACGGGTAGCCGTCATGCCGTTCGCCAACGCCAGCGAGCGCCCGGATCTGGCCGACGAGCTCCACGAGGAGGTGCTGGCCGTCCTGCGGGAGTCCGGTTGGTACGAGGTCGTGTCACCGGACGAGGTTGCGTCGCTTTTGGCCAGCGAGCGGCTCGACGCCCGAGACGTATCCGGAAAGCTCGCCCGGGACCTGGGGCTGGCCCTTGAGGCTGACGGCGTCATCGTCGGCACCGCGCTCGAATATGCAGAAGATGTGGCCGTCGATTCGCCGTTCCTCGTTTCGAACGATGCGGCCGGCGAACCGCCCGCCTGGCAAGCGGACCAGCACACCACAGTGACGGTATCGTTTTCCGCAGAGCTCATCAACGTCCACACCGGCGCCGTCGTCCACGGCCGGCAAGTCCAAGTGGAGGCCGTCATCACCGACTCCCGCCCGCTCAACTGGCTAGGGACGGAGCCTCCGCCCGGCACCGTCGTTCCCAGTCCCCACCGGCGGGACATAGCCCAGGCCCGGCAGGAGGCGGTGAGGAAGGCGGCCCGGCTGTTTACCGCCGACATCCTTCCCAGCTACGAATGGGTGAGGCAAAGCTCCGATGACGAACCGTGAGCCCCCCGACCCGCCGCAGGGGTTCCGGGACCGGTCCCAAGGTCGGCCCCGGTCCCAACCGGTCACCCGCCTCGAGCCGGGCGCCAGACCGGCCCGGCAGCTTCGGCGCGCGCCGGTGAAAATCGGCGCCCGGGTTCTTGAGTACCAGCGCCCGGTCTTGCGGCTGGGTCCGCTCGCGGTATATCGCACCGCGCGCGGCGGGGTTGCGCTCCGATGGGTGCCGCGGCCTCGCCGCCGCTAATCTCACCCGCCCGCCGGCCCGCGCAGATTGGCCTGGGCCTTCTGCCAATCCGCGAGAAACCGCTCCAGGCCGATGTCGGTCAGCGGGTGTTTCAGCATCTGCTGATACACCCGGAACGGCGCGGTGGCAATGTGGGCGCCGGCCTTGGCCGCCTCCACCATGTGCAAGGGGTGGCGGATGCTCGCGGCGATGACCTCGGTTTCAATGTCATGAATCCAGAAGATCTCCACCACGTCCCGCACAAGCTGCATCCCGTCGAAGCTGATGTCGTCCAGCCGCCCAAGAAACGGGCTGACGTAGGCGGCTCCCGCCCGGGCGGCCATTAGGGCCTGGTTCGGCGAAAACACGAGGGTGACATTGGTCTTGATGCCTTTCTCCGCCAGCGCCCGGGTCGCCTTGAGGCCGTCGGCCGTCAGCGGGACTTTGACCACCACGTTGTCGGCCCACGCCGCGTATTCCTCGCCTTCCCGGATCATGCCGGCCGCGTCGGTCGCGACGACCTCCGCGCTGACCGGCCCGTCCACCAGAGCGCAGATCTCCCGGATCACCTCCCGGAAGTCCCGGCCCTCTTTGGCCACCAGCGTCGGGTTGGTCGTCACCCCCGCTAGGATGCCCCACTCGTTCACGGTCCGGATTTCGTCCACGTTGGCCGTGTCGATGAAAAACTTCATTCCCCATCGCTCCCTAACGGTCCGATTGGTTTCCTGCCCGTCAACGCCCGCCGGCCACAAAGCCGGGATTGTAAAACACCCTGGCGGCCAGCGACCGCACCTGATCGGGATCCGGCACCCACGCGCCGCCTTGGGCCCGGCCGGGCAACACGTGCACCGCGTCCTGGCCCGGCCTGGCGTCCCAGGCGAATCGGGCAAGGCGGGTGATGGTTGCCAGATCCATGTCTGTCTGCACGTACGTTCGGGCCACCGCCAGCACTTCCTGAACCCGGCGCCAGTCCCACGTCGAGCCGATTTCTTGGGCCAGGGCTGTCAAAAACCGCCACTGCCGCTGGACCCGGCGGCTTTCGTCTTCAAGGTGGTCGGCCTTGTAGCGCAAATAGCGCAGCGCCTCCTCCCCCGACAGCCGCCGCATGCCGGGTTCCAAGTGAAACACCACTCGGCCCTCGCCGTCCCGGTAGACGATGTCGGTCTCCACCTCGACCGGCACGCCGTCCACCGCGTCGACGAGCCGGACGAATCCGGCAAAATCCACCGAAGCGGTATGGTGCACCGGCGCGGACAAAAGTTCTTCAACAGCGGCGATGAGCGCGTCCTCCCCTCCCGCCTCGTACACGTCCCGCAACTGGCGGGGTCCCGCGGGGCCGGCCACCAAGGTATCCGGCGGCACGGCCACCGCCGCTACCGCAGACGTTTGAGGATTGAACGCCGCGAGCGCGAGGGCGTCCACGCCCTCATCGCTCTGGCCCATCACCAGCACGTTGACGCTCTCCCGGGTTCCAAGGCCCGCGAGCCGGTGATTCCAGTAGTACCAGATTCCCAGGGCCGCGGCGGTCGCTAGGACAGCGGCCGCAAGCCAGCGCCGCCGGGCCCGGGCAGCCGGGGTCGGAGCATGGCTTTGGGTTTCCGGTTCGATGCCTGCCTGGGACATCAGACGATTCCTCCCGTTGCTCGCTCCCCGAACCCTCGGCCTAAACCTTTCCCGCGCGCCCGGGGCAACTCCTGCCGCCTCTCACCGGAGGGAAAACCGGGCACCCGTCCCGGCATCCTTCGTCCGTCCGCTTGTCCCAGACGGCGGCCGCAAGCTGTCCCGGCGGCTAGAGCCGCAGCGCCGGCTCCGCGTTCAGCGACAAGGGCGCCCGCTCGCCGGCCTTCAGGCGAAAGTAGCCGGCCGCGGCGATCATCGCGCCGTTGTCGGTGCAAAGCTCAAGCGGCGGCCACCGGACATCCAAGCCCAGCGCGGCGCCTTGCCGGGCCAAGCGTTCCCGCAGCCGGCTGTTGGCGGCCACGCCCCCGGACAAAACAAGCCTGGACACCCGCTTCTCCCGGGCGGCCCGCAGCGCCTTTTCCACCAGCACGTCCACGATGGCCTCCTGGAACGCCGCGGCGAACTCCCCGATGTCCACCTTCCGCCCCTCCCGCCGCGCCCGTTCCAGGAACTGGAGCGCTGCGGTCTTTAGGCCGCTGAAACTGAACTCATAGCCTTCCCCCGCCATGGCGCGGGGCAGCGGGATCGCGCCCGGGTCCCGGCCCCGGGCCAGCCGGTCGATGGCCGCACCCCCGGGGTAACCCAAACCGAGCACCCTGGCGATCTTGTCGAAGGCTTCCCCGGCCGCGTCGTCCCGGGTCGTCCCCATCACCTCGTACTCGCCGGGCCGGGGAACGTACACCAGGGCCGTGTGGCCGCCCGACACGGTCAGGCAGACGAGGGGCGTATCCAAGTCCGGATGGGCCAGGAAGTTGGCGCAAATGTGGCCCTCCAGATGGTTCACGCCTACAAGGGGCAACCCCCGGGCGAAAGCGAGGGCTTTGGCCGCGGAAATGCCGACAAGGAGAGAGCCGACAAGTCCCGGCCCCTGGGTGACGGCGATGCCGAAAAGATCGTCCAGGCTTGCGCCGGCCTCCTGCAACGCCCGGTCGACGACGGGCAAAATGAGCTCCACGTGACGCCGGGAAGCGATTTCCGGCACGACGCCGCCGAACCGCTGGTGAAGGTCGATCTGGGAGGCGATGACGTTGGCTCGAATCGTTCGGCCCGACTCCACGACCGCCGCGGCGGTCTCGTCGCAGCTGGTCTCGATGCCGAGGACAAGCTGGCTTTCCATCTTCGTTTCAAAGGTCCTTCCACATGATGATCGCGTCCTCGTTGTTGTCCCTGTAGTAGGCGCGGCGGATGCCGGCGCTGACAAATCCCAGGTCCCGGTACAGCTCCCGCGCGACCCGGTTCGACGGGCGCACTTCCAGCGTCATCCGGCGGGCTCCCTCGGCCCGGCACAAGTCCGCCGCGGCCATCATCAGCCGTCGGCCGACGCCCCGCTTTCGGTGGTCCGGGTGGACCGCGACGTTGGTGATGTGCCCTTCACCGGCGATGAGCCAAAGGCCGATGTAACCGACCACCCGCCGGGCATCGCCCGCCCGGCAGCGGGCCACCAAATACCGGGCCCGGTCGTTGTCCAACAATTCCGCTTCGAAGGCCGCACGGGACCAGGGGGTCGGGAACGATCGGACCTCGATCTCCATCACCGCATCCAGGTCGTCCACCCTCATGGGCTCGATGACGATCGGGAGCGGTTCCCCGCTTCCCACTTCCGCTCCGCCTCCGATTTTCTCAAGTACGACGGGACAAGCCGTGCCGGATCATCCTGCCTGCCCGCGGCCAGACGGCGGGCGCCGAGGGCGGCCACGGCCGCAGCCCGAAGCTGCAAAAACCCCGCCGGCGGCCGCCGGGCCCGGTCCCCAAGGCGCGAGGCGAGCGCGTCCCAGTGGACCGGCACGCCGTCTCCGACAAACATCACCGGTCCCTCCGTCCCCGGGCCGGCCGTCGCCTGCTCAAGCCAGTCCAGCACCTCATCGATGGGCCGAAGCCCCGGTGCAAGGCGCGGCCGGAGCTCCTCACCGGCGGGTTCGTACGCGGCCGCGTACACATTGCCGTAGCGGGCGTCGATCAACGGGCAGACCAAAGGGAACGGGCCGGCGGCCTGAAAGGCCATCGCTTCCAAGGTGGAAATCCCCGCGAGGGGCGTCCGCCAGGCGTAGCTCAAGCTTTTGGCCGTCACCACCGCGATGCGCAAGCCCGTGAAGGACCCGGGCCCGGTGGCCACCGCGATGCCGTCCACCCCGCTCTGGGGGTCCAACCCCGCGTCGTCCATCACCCGCTTTACCGCGGGCATGAGCCGCTCCGAGTGGGTGGTGCGCCGCACGTCCAAGGTGTACTCGGCCACCAGCCGGTCGCCGTCCAAAAGGGCCACGCCGCCGGTGGAGGTGGATGAATCCAGCCCTAAGACCCGCAAGACCCGCCCTGCTCCTCCCACGCCCGGCGCACAGCGTCCAGCCACCGTTCGGACTTGGGGCCCCGGGCCGCAAAACGGATCCGCCGGGCGTTGGGCTTGTGGTCATCAAGCGCCAGCGTCACCTCCAGGTGGTCCGGCGGCAAGTACTCCTGCACCCGCTCACCCCATTCCACCACGCTCACCCCGGGGCGGTCGAAATATTCCTCGGGGCCCAGATCGGCGAACTCCGCGGCGGTCGCCAGGCGGTACGCGTCGAAATGGTACAGGGGCACCTTGCCCGGATATTCATGCACCAGGGCGAAGGTAGGGCTGTGCACCTGGGACGGGTCCGCCCCGAGGCCTGCTGCAAGGCCCCGGGAAAACGTGGTCTTGCCCGCGCCGAGGGGCCCGGTCAGCACGAGCACCGACGGAACTTCCGCGGCCTGCCCCAGCGTCCGGGCGAGGCGCTCGGTTTCTCCCGGATCCCGAACCTCGACCGTCCAACCCCGCTCCTGGCCCACGAGCGTCCGGGCACCTCCTGCCCTTTTCTCCATTGTTCCCCAACCGTCTGCTTTCGGCCCGGCTCCGGCCTTTCCTGCCGGCAGGCGCCAGGAGCGGGAGAAGTCTTCCGGCACCGGGCCCGAGAAGTCCTCCCACAGAAGGTGTGCCGGGACTTAGGCGGTGTACGTCATGGGCGTCCCATCCGCCGGCCGCCGGCCCTTCCTCCCGGCGGCGTTCAGCAGATGGGCCCGCAGCTCGCTCAGCTGGAACGGCTTTTGCAGGCATGACACCGCTCCGGCCTGGGTTCCTTCCTCCCGAACGGTCGCCATGGAGGTGGCGGTCATCAGCACGACCGCCGCCCGGTGGCGCCAGGCCCGCTTGATGGTGCGGGTAGCCTGCAGCCCGTCCATGAGGGGCATCCGAATATCCATCAGCACCACATCGGGGTCCAGTTCCTGCACCTGCCGCAGGGCTTCCGGGCCGTCCCCGGCCTCGCCCACCACCTCGATGTCCGGACACGACCACTCGACGAATGTACGAACCGCCCGGCGAACCGCCACGTCGTCGTCGACCAAAAGGAGGCGGATCGGTTCCCCCGCTCGCTCCTCCACCTTCGTCCCCCCCAGGCGTGTCCCGTCGGGCCAGAGAGACGGGCCGACGTGCCATGCGAAACAACTCGGCACTAAGATTAGGCATATAGCTTAATTTTCCTTTATATCCCGAAGAGAAAATTCAGCATCGAAAACCCGTTCCTCTCCGAAGATTTCTCGACCGCCGCGCGCTGCCCGCCACGCCCGGGCCGCTTCGATCAGGCTTAGAAACAACCGCCAGTGGTGCGGTTCGTGCGCCATGCGTTCCGGGTGCCACTGGACGCCAAGGGCATACGGGTGAACAAGGCTTTCGATGGCCTCCACCACGCCGTCGGCCCCGTGGGCCACCGCCCGAAACCCCGCAGCGACGTCCTTGACGGCCTGATGATGAAAGCTGTTTACCCGCAGGCGGCGCCGGCCCGCGATGCCGGCCAAGAGGCTATCGGGAACGACGGACACGCTATGGCTGGCCGCCCAACCGGGCCGGTTCTGCCAATGCTGCAGCGCGTGCGGCACTTGGGCCGGTATGTCCTGGTAGAGGGTTCCCCCCGCGGCCACATTGAGCACCTGGGCCCCGCGGCAGATGCCCAGCACCGGCAAGCCCCGGGCGAGGGCCGCCCGGGCCGCCGCCACATCCAGCGCGTCCCACTCGGGGTCCACCTTGCCCAATCCCGGCAATGGCTCCTCGCCGTACAAGTACGGATCGACATCGATCCCGCCGGGCAACAAAAGACCGTCGACGCGGTCCAGGACCGCTTCCAGCCGTTTGCTGTCGCCTGCCGGGGGAATGAGCACCGGCACGCCCCCGGCGCCGGTCACCGCCCGGATGTAAGCGCCGTCCACGTGCCACCGGCCGGTGGAGCCGCTTGCCTCATGAGCGCATGCGATGCCGATGACGACGGACACGGCAGTCCCTCCTCGCCCCCTATTCCCGGCTTATGCGGAGGGCAGCCCCGCGGTGCCGGTGAAGCGGGCGACTTCTTCCAGCAATTCCTGCCGTTCCCGGCGCACGCGATGGGCGCCCGGCACATCGATCTTTCGGAACGTCACCCGATCGCCCGGAGCCGCCTGGGCGAGGAAATCGAGATCGGCCGAGATGACGGTGGCGATCTTCGCGTATCCGCCGGTCGTTTGCCGGTCGGCCAAAAGGACGATGGGCCGGCCGTCGGCCGGCACCTGAATGGATCCGGGGGCAATACCTTCGGAGACGATGTCCGCGCCGTCGCGGTGCGCAAGCCGCGGCCCTTCGAGCCGGTAACCCATCCGGTCCGACCGGGGCGAAACCCGGTACGCGGCGCCGAACAGCCGGCGGATGGCGAGGGACGTAAACATCCAGTCCTGGGGGCCAAGGATCGCCCGCACCGGCTGGGGCAAGCCGAACCGGCGCAACTGGTACGGCAGGGCCAACCCGGCCCGCTCCCGCCACCCGGGGCTGGGCGAGCCCACGGACACGCGGTCGCCGTTCGCCAGCGCCCTGCCGTTAAGGCCTCCGAGCTTCGCCCGGACGTAGGTGCTCCGGCTGCCCATCACGCAAGGCACCGCGATGCCGCCGCTGGCGGCCAAGTACGCCCGGCACCCGGCCTTGCGGCCCGAAAACGCGAGCACTTGCCCCGGCCGCACCCGGTGGGCCTGCCACATCATGGCCGGGCGCCCGTCGATGGTGAAGCCGAGGTCGGCCCCCGTGCACGCGACGAGGCCATCGAACTCCACCCGCAAGACCGGGCCCCGCAGCGTCACCTCGAGGCCTGCAGCCTGGGGAGGGTTCCCCACCAGCCGGTTGGCCGCCTCCAGGGCATAGGCGTCCAGCGCACCCGATGGCGGCACGCCGTACTGCTGGTAGCCGGGCCGGCCCAAGTCCTGGACGGTCGTCCAAAGGCCCGGGGCTACGACGAGGAAGCCGGGGCGGGCCTCATCTGCCCCTTCCATGGTCCGGCCCTCCTGGTCATTCCGGGATGAATCGCACTTCGTCGCCGGCGGCCAGCAACGCCGGGGGATCCCGCCGCGGATCCCAGAGCCGCAGGCGGGTCCGGCCGATCCACCGCCAGCCGCCGGGGCTGTTGTCCAGCGAATAGATGCCCGTCTGCTGCCCGCCGATGGCCACCGCGCCCGCGGGCAGCGCGAGCCGGGGCGTGGGCAACCGTTCCACCGCGATCTCCGGCGGCAAGTCGCCGAGGTAACAAAAACCCGGCAAAAACCCGAGCATGTACACGACGTACACGGGCCGGCTGTGGAGCTCCACCACTTCCGCGGGCGAAAGCCCGGTCCGGCGGGCGACCCACTCCAGGTCCGGGCCATCGACACCGCCGTAGCGCACCGGGACCTCCACCGGCCGGGCCGGGGGCAATTCCCGGGCGGCGGCCTCCTCGGCCAGGGACCGAAGCTGCTCGGTCGCGGCCGCGAAGGCGACCCGGTCCGGGTCGTAATACACCAGCACCGAACCGTACGCGGGCACGACCTCCCGCACCCACGCGGGCCGGGCAGGGCCCGAGAGCTCGTCGGCCAGGCCGCGCACCCGGCGGAACAAGTCCCGGCTGATGCGGCGGCCGAACTCGACGAGGATGGCCTCGTCTCCCGCGGGTACAACCCGCAGCTCGTCTCCGGTTTCCTTCGGCGCTTCAGCGGCCGGGGCCATCGTCACGACCGGACCGATCCCGAGCGTTCCATCACTTGGAGGGCCGCGGTTAACGCCGCGTGGTTGCTCGTCTCCACCGGAAGTCCCAATTCCCGCTCGAGATCTTCCCGCACTTCCATGGCCCGCAAGTTGGTACACGACACAAACAGGCAGTCCGCCTCGCGGGCGGCCCGGCTCGCGTGTTCCCGGGCGAACTCCAGCACTGCCTGGGGCGTCACCCGGCCGATGTCCGCATTGGTCCGGATGCCCATGCCAAAGGCGGCTACGACTTCAAACCCGTCCTCGGCCAGCGATGCCGCGACCCGCTGCGTCACTTCCTCGATGTAGGGGGTCAAGAGGAACACCCGACGCCCGTGCCGCCGGAGCGCTTCCCGGACCGACGCGATGACGCTGATGCCGGGGCATCCCGCCTCCTGTTGGATGCGGGCCACGATCCGGGCGTCTTCGGCATTGCCCCGCAGCGCGCCCGCGGACGTGCAGCCGAACACCACGACATCTGGATTGACGGTCGCGATGTCCCGCAAGGCCCGGGGAAAATGCACGTCGAGCATTTCTTCCTCGGCTTCGACGGTGACGTCCTTCAAGTACATGCGGGCTGTAAAGACGGCGCCGCCTTCCGCTAGGTGACGGTAAAAGTCGGGTTCCATGGTGGTGTTGGAGGACGGAACGATGAGACCGAGCCGAAAATGCATCTTGACCGCCCCCTCCTGCGCCTACTTGAGGCCGAGGCTTGCCCGCAGCGCCCGTTCAAGACGGGCCAAGCCCTCCTCGTCCAACCGCCCGATGCGGTTTTTCAGGCGGCGCTTGTCGATGGTGCGCAGCTGCTCCAAAAGCGCCACCGAGTCCCGGTCCAGCCGGTACCGGGCCGCGGGCAGTTCCAGATGGGTCGGCAGCCGGTGTTTGCCCGTCCGGGAGGTGATCGCGGCGACGATGGTGGTCGGACTGAAGCGGTTGCCCAAGTCGTTTTGGACGATGAGCACCGGCCGCAGGCCACCTTGCTCAGAGCCGATGACCGGGTTCAAATTGGCATAGAAGATGTCCCCGCGGCGGCACGCTATACCGGGAAAACCGTCCTTTTCGGCCATGGCGAGCGTAGTCTGCCCCCTTGCGGCGGGGACGCTCACTGGGACGGCTTACGGCAATTATAGCCACCGTCTGCAAAGTGTGTCAACGGCGCCGCCGAAGCGCCGCGTTCGGTTGTGGCTCCGGAGAAAATGTGATACCGTAAGGGCGCGCAGAAGGTTAGTGATTACAGACTTCCCGTACGGGAGGACTGAACCGTGAACCGCGAATGGCCTCACCGGTTAGGCCGGGCTGTACGGGAAGCCCGGCGCCGCCTCGGCATGTCCCAGGAGCGGCTCGGCGAGCCCCTCCTATCCAAGAGCTTCATCAGCCAATTGGAGAAAGGCGCCGTCTCGCCGTCGGTGGAATCCCTTCTTCACATCGCCGGCCGGCTGGGCATCCCCGCAGGGCAGCTTTTGGACTGGTCCGATCCGGCAACAAGGGCCGACGCTCGATTGGCCCTGGCGGAAGCCGCCGTGGTCGTGGAAGGTCCCGGTGGAGCCCGCCCATGGATGGTTCCGGTCGAAACCGGCCCGGCACCGGCGCCCGCCCTGCCCGCGCGGGAGGCGCGGATTGACGGCTTAATCCGGCTCTTCGTGGGCGAGCCCCACGACGCCGCGGAACGGCTGCAGCACGCCCTGGATCTGGAACCGTCGCTGCCCGAAGGCCTGATCACCATGTATTGGCTCGGCGCCGCATACCAATCTCAGGGCCGGCCCATGGCCGCCGCGCGGACTTGGGAGCAGGTGGCGACCGTCGTCCCGCCGCCGCCCCCGGATCCGGAAACCGTTCCCGCGCCCCGGCCGGGTCTGCCCATTGTCACCGTCTTGCGGACC
This sequence comes from Bacillota bacterium, assembly GCA_017656145.1. Taxonomy (GTDB): domain Bacteria; phylum Bacillota; class Limnochordia; order Limnochordales; family ZCTH02-B6; genus JACDOI01. The sequence continues at coordinate 13,448 of JACDOI010000035.1, forward strand.
GCCGCGTGGGCGCGGCTTGCAAACCTCTACGACGCCATCGGCGATCCAAAAGAGGCGGCCAGGGCCCGGGCCGAGGCGGGCGACGGGCCACCCGCAGCTCAGGGCCGGGCCGGGGCCGCATTGGCCCGGTTCCTCTGGCGCGCCGCCGTCGAGGCGTACGGCGCCGGCGACTTGGCCGCGGCCGCGAGCTTGTCCCGCCTCGCGCCCCTGCTGGTTTCGGGCCCGGATATCGCCTAGGCGATGGGCCCGAGCGTCGCGAGCTCCGCCTTCAGCCGGTCGATCACCCGCACCGGAGTCGGATCGACGCCGTTGAGCAGCGCCAGGTAGACACTGGTAAAATCACCGAAATAGGTGAGGGACAACAGGCGGGCCAGTTCGGACTCGCCCCGGGACCATACCTCGGTAACGCCGGCGATGGCCGGCCGCATAATGTCCACCGTCACCTCGATGCGGCGGTTGATGCGCGGGGAATCGGCCCGGTCCCGCAACACGACCAGCTCCACAAGGCCCGTCACCGCCTGCGGAACCTCCCAGCCCACCGTTTCGTTGTGGTTCAGCTCCGGGAACGTATTGCACCATGCGGGCGCCTTGGCGTTCTCGTTGATCTGACACTTCCACCGGTACGCCGCCGCGGACCGCCAGCCGCCCGTACCGTACACGAGGGGCAACTTTCCGAAAAGCCGCGCGGCTAGCTGCTTGGCGGCATTGCTTTGCACGGGCGCGTCGGGCCCGAGCTCATCCCGCATCGCCTTGAGCACGCCCACAGCTTCCTGAAGCTGCCCGTCCTTAGGAGAAACGATCCCCGCGGCCTCCAAGATCTTGAGGAGCGGCACAAACGAGTACCCCAGAGCCGCCCGGGGCGCAAGCCCCTGAGGAAGCCGCACCAGCGGCCAGCCTTTGGCCGAAGCCCACTCGGCCAGCACGCCGCCCGTCGTCACCGCGGCGACGGCTGCTCCCCGCTCGGCCGCGGCCCGGCACGCGCTCAACGTCTCCTCGGTGTTGCCCGAATAGCTCGACGCGATCACAAGGGTGTGCGGCCCGACGAAGGCGGGCACGTCGTACTCGCGGCTTACGGCGATGGGCACCCGGCATTCGGCCTCCACCAGCGCCTTGACCAGATCCCCGCCGATGGCCGAGCCGCCCATGCCGAGAATCAGCACGTGCTTGATCTCCTGGGGCAGTTTCGGCTGAACGGCGGCGCCGATGGCCGCCGCCTCCTGCAGTTGTTCCGGCAAGTCCACGACCCGCCGGAGCATCCCCCTGGGATCCCGGGCCGCGCGCGCTTCAGCGTCGTCCAACACCGCCGTCTTCCCGGCAGGATCGACCATCGTCTTCTCTCCCTTCATGACAAGCTACCGCCGTCCACCCAACCGTCGACCACGACAAAGTCCCGCCAAGCTCAAGACCCCCTAGGGGAGCCCAGGGGGTCTTGAGCAAAGGCCACTCGTTCCTCGGCGGTTGGGCCTTAGAACTCGATGGTGTAGGCAACCTTGGTGTACCGCTCCGGCTCGGGGTCGGAGGCACCAAGTTCTACGTCAATCTGGCCGATGGACGCCTCGATGGTCGCGCCCTCGCCGACGCTGTACTCGAGCGTCAGATCAAGCTGCAATTCGGACTCGGGACCCGTAGCCGTTTGCTCCCATGTCGTATGAGAGACACTGGGCTTGATAACGAGCTTGTCCGTCAGCTGTCCGAGGGCCCTAAGCAACAGTTGCGTTTGCTCCGTAACGTCGTAGGTGGTGGTGCTGCCGCTCGCGTCCTCGAACTCAACCTCAAACGAGTCATCGGCCGACTCAACCCGGTACTCGCCGTAGATCCACATCTGGTCGGTCACCGGGCCGGCGACGCGCACGCGGATATCGCTCTCGGGCTTATTGGCTTCATCCTTGGACGTGTAGTCCAGCCGAGCGGCGAAGGCCGTGGTCGTGAACCAATCCCAGTCCTCGTCGTCGATGACGACGTCGCCGTCGAACAGGTCGTCGAACGACAAGTTGTCCTCAGCGCCGCGATAGACGAGGCTGACGGTGGCCTCTTCATACAGTTCCTCGTAGTCGCCCTCAACCTGGATGAGGCCCTCGGTGAACGTCGCGCCGACGGCGTAGCCCTTTTCCTCGCCGCCTTCCTTGTTCGTGTCGTAGGAAGCCCGCACGCTCAGCTGCTCGGTGAGATCCGCGGTCGCCTTGACACCGAAGGCGGTGAACTCCTCACTGTATGTGCCGGACTCCTCACCGGAGAACTGGCCGACGATGGCCTCGAGGCTGACGATGTCGACCTGGGTCTTCACGTAGCCCGCCGCATCGTAGTCCTCGGTGTCATCCGTGTTGACGCGCACCGCGCCGCCGACGGTCATCTCACCGGCGGTCGTCTCCGCCAGCAAACGGAGATCGGAGCCCTTAGTTGCATCGCTGTTATTCACGTCGGTCATGCCCGCAACCACGTTGACGCCGGAGAAGTCCGCCGTCACCCGCACGCGGTCACCCTCATACTCTTCCTCGATGACCGTGATGTACTCGAGAGGCGTCTCGACCTCGTCCAGATCGTAATCACGGGCCAGCGTCACCGTGAACGGGTCAAAAAACAGGTCAGCCTTGTACTCATCCAAGGAGAACCCTGCAGTCTGGCTCGAAGACAGACCGTCTACCTCGTACTGAATGACCGCCTCCAGCTGCCAGTTGTCACCCTCTTCGCCGAGATTGACGTCGAAGGTGAGGGTAGGCGTCAAGGTGTACTTGCCGGTGATAATTCCGTCTTCGTTCTCAAGCGCGACCTCCAGCTCGCCGCTGAACGACGGGCTTGCGGCCATGGAGGCACCGGCTACGGCCAGCACCAGCGCGAGGGCCAGCACAACGGTCTTTTTCATCTCGTCTTCCCCCTCAGTTGTTTGAGTGCTTGTTCGGACGGGCATCGTCGGGGGAGAACTGCCCGGGCGAAGTGTCCTCGTTTCCTTCGACCCATCTCCCCGTCCGCGCCGCGACCGCACCGCCTCTTCGCCCCCGGCCAACCTCGGGGTCCACCTCCTTTCGCGCCGCGGGCTTGCGGGCTTGCGGTCCGTCCGCGCCCAATAGTGGGCATGCATGGTTCTAATTCTATCCTCTGGGGGTCTTTCCTGCTTTTTTCCTGCGCCCGTTGCCAGATTTTTTCGCGCTGGCCCTGCGCATCACGGGCCCGCGACCGGTGCTTTGCGGCCGGGAAAGGGGCCGGCCGCGGGCGGCGGTGAGAGGCCCCGGGGGAATCGGCGAGCATGGCGAGCATTGGGCCCCTACTCGTAGCTCAGCGCCTGCACCGGGTCGAGCCGGGCCGCCTTGGCCGCCGGGTAAATCCCGAAAAACAGACCGACGCCCGTGGAAAACCCGAGGGCCACCGCCACGGACGCGGGGGTTACAACCCCGGGCCAGCCGCCAAAGCGCGCGATGATCTGGGCCCCCGCCCAGCCGAGGGCGACGCCCACCACGCCGCCGGTGACCGCCAGGGCCACCGCTTCCATGAGAAACTGGACGAGAATGGCCCGCCGCTTGGCGCCGAGGGCCTTGCGGATCCCGATCTCGCGGGTCCGCTCGGTGACCGAGACGAGCATGATGTTCATGATGCCGATGCCGCCGACGAGCAGCGCGATGCTGGCGATGCCGCCGAGCATCAAAGACAGCGTTCCGGTCACTTGCGACATCGCCTCAATCAGCTGGTCCTGGCTCATGATGCGGAACCGGTCGGCGTCGCCGAGCCGGCGGGTGAGGAAAAACTCCAGCTGCGCGACGGCTTCCCCTGCCAGCTCCGACGACACCGCCTGGGCGGCGAAGTACGACACCGTCCGGGTTTTGGCCACCCGCTGCATCATGGTGGAGACCGGCACGTACACCTGCATGTCGAAATCGCCGCCCATCGCCTGGCCCCGGGGCGCCATGACCCCCACCACCCGCAAGCTCACCCGCCGGCCGCCTGCGATCGCGGTGATTTCCCGCTCCAGCGGGTCGGCGGAGTCGAACAACTCCTCGGCCAGCTCGGATCCGAGCACCGCGACGGCCTGGCCCTCCGACACGTCCCATTCGGTGATGAACCGGCCCCGCTGGGGATAGTAGTTCATCACCGACTGAAACGGCGGGGTAACGCCCACAAGCGTCGCCTGAACGTTGACGGTGCCCGCGATGACCAGCGCCCGGCCGGTGACGACCGGCACCACGTTCGTCACATGGGGCAAGATCGCGTCCATATCCGCCGCCATGGGCAAGGTAAACACGCTTTGAACTTCTTGCTGCACCCGGCCCGCGCTGCCTCGAGGCACGGAAGGCATGATCATGATCAGATTGGAGCCCAGCCGGCTGATGTTGGACAGCACCGCCTGCTGGCCGCCGGCACCGATGGACACGACGCTCACCACCGCAGCGACGCCGATGATGATGCCGAGCATGGAAAGCAGCGATCGCAACGCATTGGCCCTCAAGCTGTGGACGGCCGTCCGAAGCGTCTCCCCCAGGCTCACCGGCGGGCTCCCTCCGTCCGAACCGGCTCCCGCGCTTCATCCCGGAAGATGAGGCCGTCGCGGATGTGGATGACCCGCTGCGCGTGATCCGCCACTTCCGGATCGTGGGTGACGACGACGACCGTATGCCCCTCGTCGTTGAGCCGGCAGAGCATCTCCATGATCTCTTTCCCGGTTTTCGTATCCAGCGCTCCTGTGGGCTCATCGGCCAGCACCACCGACGGATCATTCGCCAGCGCCCGGGCGATGGCCACCCGCTGCTTTTGTCCGCCCGAAAGCTCGTGGGGTTTGTGATGCATCCGCTCGGCCAACCCGACCTGCTCAAGCAGCGCCGCGGCCTTCCGCCGCCGCTCCGCCCTCCCAGCGCCGGCATACACCAGGGGCAGCTCCACGTTTTCCAGCGCCGAAAGCCGGGGCAGCAGGTTGAACTGCTGGAACACGAATCCGATCTTGCGGTTGCGCAGCTCCGCCAGCCGGTCGTCGGCCGCTGTGGTGATCTCCTCGCCGTCCAAAAGAACCCGGCCGGCCGTGGGCTTGTCGAGGCACCCCATGATCTGCATCAGCGTCGACTTTCCGGAGCCCGAAGGGCCCATGATGGCCACCATCTCCCCCTGCTCGATGGAGAACGTCACTCCCCGCAGGGCATGGACTTGGACCGCCCCCATGTCGTACACTTTCCTCACATCTTCGGCGGCAAACATGACCGGCATGCGGCCGTCCTCCTCTAGCGGCGGGGCATGACCCGGACCGGGAATCCGCCCGGTGGCGGGCCGAAGCCGCGGCCCGCCGCGGGGCTCACTGCAGCCGCCGGGCCGCCCCGGTAGTTGACTGCGACGACCCGATCGCCCACCTCGACGCCTGAAGTGATCTCAACCCACGAGCCGTCCGACAGCCCCGTCGTGACGGGGACGGCTTCCTGCCTGTCTCCGTTTACCCGGGTCACCGTCCGGACGCCGTCTTGTTCCCAGATGGCCTCTACAGGCACCGCCGGCACCCCCTGGGCTTCCGCGACGACGATGTCGACCGTCGCGGTGTACCCGGACCTCAGGAAAGGATCGGTCTTTTGAAACCGGACAATGACGGGCACGGTCACCACACCGCCCTGGACGTCGGCCACCAAACTTACCCGCTCAACGACGCCTTCCCGCACCCGCTCCGGGTCCGCGTCCAGCCGGATCATCGCGGTCTGGCCGGGCTGCACCTCGGCGATGTCGAGCTCGTCCACGGCCACCTCGACCTGGAAAGCCGAATCGTCCACCAGGTGCACCACGACGTCGTTCGCGTTCACTGATTGACCCGGTTCTACATACACGTCGGTGACCACGCCGGAAAACGGGGCCCGCAAGTATGTCTGCTCCAGCGCCTCCCGCGCAAGCTCCATGTCGATCTCCCGGGCCCGCACGGTGTTGGGCGGCGAATCGATGCGGGCCGCCTCGTAGGCGTTTTGGGCCTGGAAATACGCGAGCTCCTGCGCCCGGTTGTCCTGCACCGCCAGCACGTCGCCGGCTTCCACCCGTTGCCCGGCGACCACCAGCACTTCCCGGATGCGGCCGTTTTCGCTGAAGCGCAAGTCCACTTCTCGGATGGGCTGCACGTTGCCGGTGGCGGTAATGGTCCGGACGATGTCCCGCCGCTCCACCGTTACCGCAGGGATCTCAACCACATCTTGCGGATCCCGGGAGCCCGCGATGCGGCTCGCGACGCGCTCGCCAAGGCCCGAAACAGCTACCGCCGCCGCCAACCCGCAGGCGATGACGACCCAGATCCACCACGTCCGCCGCTTCACCGCTCGGTCACTCCCCGCCGCCAAGGGCGGCCGTCAACGTCTCCCAATCTACGCCGCCCTGCAAAATCTGCAGTCGGATCCAAAGCTCCCTGTACGCCTGGACCGCTTCCCGCCAATCCAGCTCCGCCCGGCGCACGGCCCGGCGGGCGGCCGCCAGCTCTTCGGCCGTCGCGGCCGGCACCGGCAGCTCGAACCGGCGCTCGACACCGGCCAGTTCCAACTCCGCCCGGACTACCTCGAGCCGGGCCATCTCTGCGGCCCGCCGGGCATCCTCAAGCTGAAAGTAGAGCTCGTGCACTTCCTCCCGGATTTCCTCCACGGCGGCCTCGCGGTCAGCCCGGGCCCGAGCGTACGCTTCCTCCAAGGCCTCGATGTTCCGCCGCCGCTGGCCGCCGTCGGCCAGCGGGTAGGCGAGCTGCAGGCCGACGCTCCATCCTTCCCGGACGTCGTCGACGCCCGCGGTCGTGTAGGCCGCCTGCAAGGACGCCTCCCACCCGGCTCGCTCCCTGGCCGCCTCAAGCTCAAGGCGGGCCGTCTCCTCAGCCTCCAGAAGCTCCCACACCGTCGCGCTCGCGGCCACCGCGCGCTGGACGGCCGCCTCCTCGTCGCCCGGATCCGGCATGCTCGTCCAATCGAGGACGCTTTCAAACCGGTACCGCTCCGGGGCGGGGTCATCCTCAAGCCCAAGGAGCTCCAGAACTTCGTTCCGCCGGGTTTCCAGCGTTTGCCGAGCCAGGGCCACCTCTTGCTCGGCCCGCATCAGTTCCAGTTCCGCGGCGATCTGGTCCGCCCGGGTCGCGGCCCCGGCCGCCGCTTGCTCGTCGGCGTCCGCCTTCTGTTGCACCGCGTCCGCGTACGCTTCTTGCGCGAGCGCAAGCCGCTGCGCGGCCAGTTCGTACCCGTGCAACGCCGCCAGCACGTCCGCCCGGGCTTCGTGGCGGCGATTCTCAAGCTCCCGGGAAGCCCGCTCGACCGCGAGGGCCGCCTTCCTTAGCTCCAGCGCGTCCGCGTCCAGCTCAAGGGTGCGCCCCAGCGGATAGCTCACCGTGATGGATCCCCGAACCGGCGGCCCGTTTTCGGCGTCCTCGCGCTCGGATCTCGCGGCCAGCGATGCGCCCAGGGACCACCCCGACGGCAGCTTCCAGCTCGCGTTCACGGAAACGCCGGGCTCCCCGAAGCGAGCGTCGCCGTTCGGGTCCACGTGCACGGTCAAACCTTCGCTGCGCAGCGTCACGCTCGGGGCATAGGCGGCCTGCGCGGCTTCCATCTCCCGCAGCTGGGCCGCCAGATCCTCCTGAGCTTCCGTCACCAGCGGGTGATGTTCTTCGGCCATCGCCAACGCTTCTGCGAGGGAGATGTAGGCGGGCTCGCCGCTTGTTCCGGGGTCCGGTCCGGCCGCCGCCGGCCCAGGACCCGGGAGCAGGGCCGCGGTCAAAACCGCCCCGAGCCCCGCGAACAGCCATGCTCGGCGCCTCATCGGTCGGGGGAATCCTCCCCGAAGTCCAGCGGGTGGCCGATCAAGTTCAAAAGCTCCAACCGGACGGTGACGTAAGCGTACAGCGAGTCGTAATACGCGCGCTCCGCGTCGAGCAGCTCGATCTCCGCCTGGGCCCAGTCGAGATCGGTGGACAGGCCGGCCTCATGCTGGCGCCGGGCCACGTCGTAGGCCGCCTGGGCCAGCTCCAAGTCCACCGCGGCGCTGTCGTATTGCCGGGCCGCATCCATCAGGGTGTAGTAGGCGCTGCGGAGGTCGTTGGCAAAGGAGCGTTCGGCCTGCAAGGCGTTGAGCTCGGCTATCCGGTACTCGTTTTCGGCCTTCTCCAGCTGCAGCGGAGGCGGATCCTGCACCCGCAACGCCTCGAGGTCCATGGCGGCCATGCGCAACGACGCTTCTCGCTCCCACACCGCAAACGCATGCTCTTGCGCGTACGCGAGCGTGGCGTCCAAGTCCCAGTCAAAGGGGAGCAGTTCGGGCTCGTCGACTAGTTCGACGGCGGCGTTCTCAGGCAACCCCAACCGGGCCAAAAACTCGCGCAGCTGGGTTTCGTACGCCCGGGCCGCGGCGTCCGCGGACAATTCAAGCCCGGCGACCCGGTTTTCCTCCCGCCGCTCGTCCTGGGCATGGCGCTCACCGATGCGGACCATCTCCCGGACGATGGCCAGCTCTTCCCGGGCGACGGCCAGCTCCCGGCGGGCGATCTCCCGCTGTCGCTCGGCCTGTTTCAGATTCAAGTATTGCTCCACCACGTCCATCACCAGCGTCCGGCGGGCCGTCTGGTACGTGTTTTCGGCTCGGCGCTCCTCAAGCTCTTGCTGGAGCCGGTCGTAGGCGCTGGCCGGGCCGCTGGCCTGGGCGATGCGGCTGTCGATCCGGGCGTTTTCCCAGTTGAGCCGGGCGATCTCGTGTTCCAGGTCGTAGGCGAGCGCCAGCTCCACGGCCTCTTCCAGCGTGAGCCGAAGCGTCTCGGCAGGGTTTTCCCCGCTGGCCGCCTCCATATCGGGCGCAGCATCCTGGGCCAGGGCCGCGGGCACGGCCCATACGCTCGCCAAAACCGCCCAAGCGATCATCAACACGATCCAACTGCGTGCCGGCACGGAGTTCGCCATCGTGAAGACTCCTTTCGGTATTTGAGAGTGGCACTGCATCGAAGAACAGGACCGCCGGGTTCCGCGGGCGCCGCAACGCCCGGGGAACGCCGTTCACCCGAAGATCACGACGGCAACCCGCCCGGAGCGGTTCAATCGCCCGCCAGTTTGAGCGTGTCCACCATCCGCTGGGCATCGCCGGGCGCGAGGTCCCCCACCACCAGAAACACGAAGCCGTCCCGCACCGCGGTCAAGACGAGCACTTCCTCGCCCCGAGCGTCGGTCACCCGGCGCCAGCCGGGACGGGCTTCCGGAAGACCGTCCCGGGGAACCTGAAAAAGGGAGAGAAGGCGCCGGCCGTCGGAAAACCTCAGGTGCAGCGCGGGCTCGCCCTCGATCCGCGTAGGGCCGCCGCCGGCCAAGCTGTACCCGCTGGGAACGTATCCGGGCTCTGCAGGCGGAAAGGGCACTTGGCCCGCCAGACCGTGCAAAATGACTCGGGCCCGCCATACCCTCGGGTCTTCGAGCACCTCGGCCCCGGGCGGCACCTCAAAGCGGAACCGGTCTCGGGTCAGGGCCGGGTTCATGTCCAGATCCGAGCGGACGACGACACCCAAAAGTTCCCGGCCCGGCCCGTAGTGCTCTTCCTTCCAGGGGAAGAAATGCTCCCCGTCGATCCAGTAGACGCTGCGCCCGTGCCGCCGGGGGTGCTCCACCACGTACATATGGCCGCCGGGTCCCCAGGTCTCCGTCAACGAGCAGGCGTCGTCCGGATGCGCGGCCGGGAGGCGAGGCGGGGGCGGCGGCATCCGCCCCGGAACCCGCACGTGCAAGACGTACGGAAACCGGGAGTCGAAATACCACCGCTCGACTCCGTTCCAAACCGCCACCCGGCGGCCCCGGGCATCCTCCTCCTCGACCCGCAACGCATCGGGCGGAAGCCAGAACACGCGCCGGGATACCGCTTCGGTTTCCCGGGGCAACATCCGAAGCTCAATCTCCCGGTAGACCGCCGGATGGGCCGCCCGGGCTATGGCGGCCAACTGCAGCACTTCCGCCGGGGTAAGGGCCGCGCCATCCGGCACCGGCACCAGATCTCCGGCCGGCTCCCCGCGGGCCGACCCCGCGGCGGCAAGCAGCCCCAGCGCCGCCACCAGCGCGGCGCAGCCCGCCAAGATTTCCCGGCGCCTCACCGCGGACCGCCTGCCGTTTCCACGTACAAGTCGATCCAGTCCCCGGACCCGGTCTCCATCAGCAGGGCGTGGCGGCTATGCTCGAGCACGACCGCCTCCAGCGCGCCGCCCGCGGCCGGTTCCGGCGGGGACGGGTTCAAGCGAGGATCGCCGTGGCTCAATAGCCACCCGGCCAGCGCGAGCCCGGCGACGGCCGCGCCAGCCGCGGCCCCGTGCCAAAACCGCCACCGGTGCCCGAACCGCTGCCGCCGGGCTTACCGGAACCGGACCCGGCCCACGATGGACTCCGTGAGCCCCGCCGGCGGGCTCGG
>JACDOI010000036.1 GCA_017656145.1 Bacillota bacterium
AGAACGTGGAGCTTGTCGTGCGTCCGGAAGCGGTGACGCTCGGGGCACCCGGCACCGGCGTCCTGCAAGGGCGGGTGACCGAGCGCGCATATCTCGGTGCGGTCGCCGAGTACACCGTTGAGGTAGGCGCTCTTGCTCTCATGGCCACGGTGGCCAATCCCCTGGAGAAGGGATTGAGCGCCCCCGGCGATCTGGTGGGCATCGACTTCCCGCTGCAGCTCGTTCACATCCTCCGCCAGGAAGGGTGAGGGCGGGGCTAACCTCCTCCGACGTCCTGCGGACGATCCCCACGGATCGTCCTCCAGCAGTGCCGTTTCGAGCGGTGCGCCGTTGCGGCCCGCTGGCGGCGCACCACCTTTCTGGAGCGGCGCCAGCTGCCGGACTGGAGAGGCGTACTGCAGCTGTCCCGCTGCCTGAGGAGGGACCCGTCGCCGTCGAGCCTGTGGCGATGTGCCTTTTTACAGGACACCGAGAAGCAAAACAAGACCCAGCAAGCCCAGGACGAGAATTGGCATCGTGTTCTTCATCGTGTCCCGGATGCGGACATGCGTCGTAACGCCGCCAATCCCGACGAGGATTACGAGCAAGGCGCCGTATGGTACCAGACCCGCCCGCCCGTAGCCGAAGAGCAGGAGCGCGGCCGCCGCGATTTCGACGAGCCCCGTGACCACGCGAAACCATTGGGGCAACCGCCAGCGCTCGAAGGCTTCCCTGTGCATGGCTGAGCCAAACGTTTTCCCCAATCCCGCTACGAGAAACGCGAGTCCCAACAAGCCCTGCAAAATCCAGATCCAGATGGTCACCAATTTCCCCCCCTTTATCGGTTGAAGACGATGGGCATTTTATGAATCCAGTCGTTGCGGCTTGTGGCGTCAAGCATGCACCTGGCTACGTTCCACCGGGATACGGTCATCTTCCCCTTCGTATCGCCGAACGAAACGGCGTATCCCGCCCCGTTCGACTGTACGTTCGGATTCACGATCCGTACCACAGTCCAGTCCAGGGACGAGCTGTGGATCAATGTTTCGATGACCTTCATCTCCTGATAGCCCGTGGGATACAGCAACTTGGCCATTATCTCCGGCAATACGGTCACGAGTTGCTTCTTGTCTTCTTTCGCCCGGACGGTGGGCGTCGCCAGGGTGATGAAGCGGCGCTTGCCCACCTTCTCCATCGCCCGCATGATCGCTTCATGCGCCCGCGCGATCGGCAAATCTTTCACCTCGCGCTTCATGGACAGGGCGGGACCGAGCGTGCTGAAGATGACGTCCCCGGCTTGAACGGCTTCCGCGACCGAATCCGGATCCTCGTACGTACCGACGATGACGCGCAATCGCTCGTGTTGCCATGTCAAGGCGTCCGGACGCCTGACGAAACCCGTCACGGCATAGCCGTCTTGCAAGGCTTGCCGGAGAAGCAGCTGTCCGATGCGTCCGTTCGCGCCGAACACCGTGATGTTCAACGCACGTCCCTCCGACGCGTTTCGCTTACACGACATATGTTGTAAACTTGATTGTAACGGATTCCGCGCCGCGAGCAACCGGCAAAATGCCCGTTCTATCGGTTATCCGACATTCGGCGCGAAATATTGGGAAAGTGTGGGGTGTTCATGAGCGGCAAGGTGGATCCTCGTATCCTGCGCACGAGGAAGCTGATCATGGATGCGTTCATCGAGCTGGCCACCAAAAAAGATTTCAAGGATATTACGATCAAGGACATTGCAAGCGTGGCGACGGTCAATCGGGCCACGTTCTACGACCACTTTCTGGACAAATATGATTTGCTGGAGAAAGTGTTGGCGGAGAAGATCATGACTCAGGTCGTTGCTGAAGTCCGCGGGCATGATCAGTTGACGGAACAGACGATTCAGGCGATCTTTCTGTCCCTTGTGCAATTCCTGACGAACCTGGCCTCGCAATGCCGGCGAAGCTATGAGACATTCAGCCCGATGATCGAGGCCACGATGAAAAAGCAGCTGGAGCAGACGTTTCACGGCTTAATGCGAAAACAATGGCCCCATCAATCGGATGAAACGCTGCGAGTGGGCGCCGTCATGTTCAGTTGGGCGCTGTACGGGGCGGTCATGGATTGGATGAAGACAAGGAACGGTCCACCGGAGGAGTATATGAAGCAGGCGATCTACTTTGTCCAAAACGGATTGCGGTTCTCGTAAGAGTGCGCTGTATAAAAGCAACAATAAAAAAGAGACGAGTCGCCCGCCCGATGTACGGATTATCGCTATATTGAAGGCGGGGTTTACGGTGCGGATGTACACGCTCTCGTTTCCTTGCGGGCGCGTCCGGAAAGGTCAAGGGAGGAAAGAACCACAGTGCGGAGAAGGAGTTGTCGAAACGTTTCGATGAGGTGATCCCCGTGCCCCGCGAATCGACGAAAGGGCAGCGCGCCGATTCGGGCGGCCGGAGAGCCCGAATCCGCGGAGTTCCCCGGGCGACCATTGAGGATGTGGCCCGGGAAGCGGAAGTCGCGCCGTCCACGGTTTCGCTGGCCTTCAACGAACCCGAGCGGGTGCGCCCGGACACCCGCGAGCGGGTTTTGGCCGCGGCCCGGAAGCTCCGCTACCGGCCGAGCGCGATCGCCCGGCGTTTGGTGACCCGGCGGGCCGACATGCTGGCGGTGGTCGTTCCCGACACCAGGAACCCCTTCTTCGGGAAGGTTTTCCAGGGAATCGACACGGAGGCCCGCCGGGCCGGGCTCGACGTGATGCTGTTCACCACCGAGAACGACCCGGGGCTCGAGCGCCAGCGTCTTGAGGCGGCCGTGCGGAACCGGGCCGACGGGATCATCCTGGTGGGTGAACACCGGCAGGGGCCCGATCCGGCTGCGGAGCTCCTGGCCGAGATGGTGGCGACGGGGGTCCAGGTGGTCCTGGTGGAACGCCAGGTGGAACGGTTGCCGTCCGTGTGGGGCCGGAAGCGGGAGGGCTGCCGGAAAGCGGTGGAACACCTGATCGGGCTTGGTCATCGGAAGATCGCCTTCGTTGGGGGGTTGCTGGCCCAGGGAGGGTCATACCAGCGGCTTGCCGGTTACCGGGAGGCGATGGAGGCCCATGGACTCCAGGTCCGACCGGAATGGGTGGCTGAGGGCGGCTTCCATCCGGCCGGGGGCCGGGAGGCGACCGCGCGGCTATTGGCCCTGGATCCGGGGTTGACCGCGTTCGTGGCGGCCAACGATCTGATGGCTCTCGGGGTTCTCCGGGCGCTGCGAGAGGCGGGGCGCCGGGTTCCGGAGGACGCGTCGGTGGTGGGATTCGACGACATCCCCGAAGCCGCCTTCGTCGTACCGTCTCTCACGACCGTGGACATGCCCATGGAGCGCTTGGGGAGACGGGCCATGGAGCTCATGGTTCGGGGCCTGGAGGGTGAAGTGCTGGACGGGGTTGACGAGGGTCTTCCCACCGAGTTGCGGGTGCGGGAATCGACCGGTCCGGCGCCCGGGGATACGGTGGCCGGTGCAATGGGTGGACAGTGATGCGGGTTCTTGTGACCGGCGGCGCGGGGTACATCGGCAGCCACGTGGTCGCCTTGCTCCACGAGCGGGGCGATACGGTTCGGGTCGTGGACAATTTGTCCAAAGGTCACGCCGCGGCGGTGCGGGGGCTGGAACTGGTCCGGGCCGACCTGCGCCGGCCCGGCGAAGTGGAACGAGCCTTCCAACAAGGGCCGTGGGATGCGGTCATCCACCTGGCTGCTGCCAGCCTGGTGGGGGAATCGGTGGAGCAGCCGGCCCTCTATTACGAGAACAACGTGGTGGCCGGTTACTACCTGCTGGAGGCCATGCGCCGTCACCGGGTCAACGTTCTGGTCTTCTCATCCACTGCCGCCGTCTACGGCGAGACTGGCCGGGTGCCCATCGTCGAGGATGAAGCGACCGTTCCCAACAACCCGTACGGCGCCACCAAGCTCGCGTTCGAGGAGATGCTGCGCTGGTACGGGGAGGCGTACGGTCTCCGGTACGTTTCCCTCCGATACTGTAACGTCGCGGGCGCCTCTCCGGAGCGGGGGCTTGGTGAAGACCACAGGCCCGAGACGCATCTGGTCCCGATTCTGCTCGATGTCGCACTGGGTAAGCGGCCCCGCTTCGTGATATACGGCGACGACTACCCGACGCCCGACGGCACCTGCATCCGGGATTACATTCACGTCCTCGACCTGGCTGACGCCCACCTGCTCGCGCTGGATCATCTGGCCCGGGGCGGGCCATCCCGGGTGTACAACTTGGGCAACGGCTCAGGGTTCAGCGTGCGGGAGGTGTACGAGGCGGCGGTCCGGGTCACAGGCCGGCGTATCCCGGTGGAGGTGGGGCCCCGGCGCCCGGGGGATCCCCCGGTGTTGGTGGCTGACAGTGAGCGGGCCCGGCGGGAGTTGGGCTGGAAGCCGCGCCGGCCGTCGGTAGAGGGGATGATCGAGAGTGCCTGGCGATGGCGGCTGGATCATCCCGACGGATTCCGGGACCCTGATCCGGTCTCCCCGTCGCCCGCGGCCGGAGGCGGGGACGAGCTTCCGCCGGGCCTGAACCGGGTTCAGGAGGCGAAGCCCGACGGGCGCTACCTGATCTACTACCGGTTTCCCAGCAAGAAGCCGGACCGGCCGTCGACTTTTGGAAACGACCCGGCCGGCGCCGGTTGAGGGGAGGAAGGCCATGTCTGAGCTGCGCTGGCACCCGCTCCTCGAACAGTGGGTGATCACCGCCACCCATCGGCAGGACCGGACGTACAAGCCGCCCGCCGACCACTGCCCGCTTTGCCCCACCCGCCCAGGTGGCGAGCCGACGGAGATCCCGGCGAGCTCGTATCAGATCGCGGTGTTTGAAAACCGTTTCCCGTCCTTCCGGACACCCGCGCCCGAACCGGCGGTGGATCCTACGCCGCTCAGCCCAGTGGAGCCGGCCCGGGGCCGCTGCGAGGTGGTCTGTTACACCCCTGATCACGAGGGATCCCTGGCGACCTTGGATGAGGAGCACGCCTTTCGCCTCGTCCAGGTGTGGACCGACCGGTACCGGACGCTCATGGCGGAGCCCGAGGTGCGCTATGTCCTCATCTTCGAAAACCGGGGGGAGGCGGTGGGGGTCACTCTTCACCATCCCCACGGCCAGATCTACGCCTTCCCCTACGTGCCTCCCGTCGCGCAACGGGAACTGGAGGCCCAGGCCCGCTTCCATGGAGGTCGCGGCGAGGGACCCGAAACGTGCCTGCTCTGCCGGCAGCTCGAGATCGAGCGGAGGGACGGCCGCCGGGTGGTGGCGGAGAATGAGGCGTTTGTGGCCGTAGTCCCCTTCTACGCCCGGTACCCGTACGAGGTGCACGTGATTGCCCGGCGGCACGTGTCCGCGTTGACTGAGATAAGTATCAGCGAGCAACGGGCTCTGGCCCGGATGCTGCAAGGGGTGGTCGCCGCCTACGACAGGCTCTACGGCTTTCCTTTCCCCTATGTGATGGTAATGCACCAGGCACCCAAGCCCCCGGCGCCGGCATTGGGACACTTCCACGTGGAGTTTCTGCCGCCCCATCGGACCCGGGAGAAACTGAAGTACCTGGCCGGGTGCGAACAGGGGGCGGGATCTTTTATTAATGACACGTTGCCCGAGGAGAAGGCGGCGGAGCTTCGCGCCGTGTGGACTGGAAACGACTGAGCGCATCGCACAGGGAACGCCCGTTGCAAAAGAGGAAAGCTGGGACAAGGATAGAAAATTTATTGTCGGATTGTATGAGGTCATCGAAGCGATTCGATTTGCGCGAGGCGGGGAGGCGGGGCAAGATTCTGCGCGCCGCAGGCGAGACAGGGTCGGCCGCAGGCGAGGCAGGGTCGGCAGGCGCTTGCTAAGAGCAAGGGAGTACCCGGGTCCGGGTCCGGGCACCCGCGGGGAGAAGCCTGGAAGTAGGGATGGCGCAGCCGTGACGAACCGCCTGTCAAGCGAGCTGGAGCAGATGCGCCGGGCGACGGAAGGCGCCCTGGAGGCGGCCGTCGACACCCCGGTCAAAACCGTGGCCGCCCCGGGCCGGGTCAACCTGATCGGGGAGCACACCGATTACAACGACGGTTTCGTCCTCCCCGTTGCTATCGATCGCTGGGTGGTGATGAGCGGCCGGAGGCGGCCCGGCCGGGAAGTGGTGGCCCATGCCCTCGACCGCCAGGAGAGGGCCCTCTTTTCCCTCGATGAGTTGGACCCTTCCCTGGCCAGAAATCTTCCGGATTGGGCTCGGTACGTGGCCGGAACGCTGTGGTCTCTAGAACTGGAGGGCCTCCGCCTTGGGGGGATGGAACTTGCCTTCACCGGGTCTGTGCCGCAAGGCATGGGGCTCAGCTCCTCGGCCGCGCTGGAGGTGGCCACCGGTTTCCTGGCCCTCCGCATTCACGGACTGGAGCTCCCGCGGCTCCGGCTCGCCCAGGTGGGGCAGCGCGCGGAGAATCAGTATGTGGGGGTGAACTGCGGCATCATGGACCAGTTCGCCTCCGCCCTGGGGGCCGCGGGCCGGGCGTTGCTCTTGGACTGCCGGAGCCTGGAGTACCGCTTGCTCCCGGTCCCGCAGGGGATCGCCTTCTTTGTCGTTCACCCGCCCCAAGGACGCACCCTCGCCGGCTCTGGCTACAACCGGCGGCGCCAAGAGTGCGAGGCGGCCGCCCGGTTGCTGGCTGGGGAGAGACCGGGGATCCGTGCCCTGCGGGACGCAACAGCGGACGACTTGAAGGTTTTGGCGTCGCGAGCCGGCGAGCGGTACGAGGACCACGAGGTGGCCAACCTCTATCGACGCGCCCGCCACGTGGTGGAAGAGAACAGTCGGGTGCTCGCCCTCGCCCGGGCGATGGAGGAGGACGACTTTGCCGCCGTCGGCCGCCTGGTGAGCCAATCGCACGGGAGCCTTCGGGACCTCTTCGAGGTCTCCACCCCCGCGTTCGACCGGTGGGTCGAGCGCCTCGCGGGGCTTCCCGGGTGTCTTGGAGCCCGGATGGTGGGGGGCGGTTTCGGCGGCAGTATTCTGGCGGTGGTGCGGCGTGAGGAAGCCGAACTCTTCCGGCGTGCTGCCGCGTCGCTCGATGAAGGGGGTGAGGCCGTCCGACTCTTCCCCTGCCGGCCGGTCGATGGAGTCGGCGAGGTTGGACGGGGTTCGGAAAATCGCTAAACAAAGAGGAGCAAGTGCGGCGCAAAGGAATGCGTTTTTCAAGGAGACGGACCAGGCGGAATAGAGCGTCGAAACTGGTGGTTTGTGATAAACAACGGAGTGGGAGGGATGTGATCAATGCGGCGTCACGGTTGGCGTCTGGGCCTGCTGGTCCTCGTGATGTCGTTTGTATTCGCGGCATCGGCTGCGGCTCAGAGCGGGCAGTTGGAGATCTTCTCCTGGTGGGCCGGCGACGAGGGGCCTGCTCTTGAAGCCCTCATCGAGCGGTACGAGAGCCTATATCCCGATGTGGATGTGATCAACGCCACGGTCACCGGCGGATCGGGGGTCAACGCGAAGGCGGTTCTCAAAACCCGGATGCTGGGCGGCGACCCGCCTGCTACCTTCCAGGTCCATGCGGGCCAGGAGCTCATCGGCACTTGGGTGCTGGCCGAGCGGATGGAGGACCTGACGTTCCTGTACGAGCAGGAGGGCTGGTTCGATGTCCTGCCCGAGGAGCTGATCAAGCTGCTTTCCACCGAGGATGGCATCTGGTCGGTCCCGGTGAACATCCACCGCTCCAACGTGATGTACTACATCCCGGAGAACTTGGAGAAGTGGGGTGTCGATGTTCCCAAGACCTGGGATGAGTTTTTGACCATCGCCCCCAAACTCCAGGCCCAGGGTATCGTTCCTCTTTCGCTGGGTGAAAACTGGACCGTCATCCACCTGTGGGAGAGCGTGGCCCTCGCCGTGCTGGGACCGGACGGCTGGGAATCTCTGTGGGCCGGGGAACTGTCTTGGACAAGCCCCGAGGTCGTCGAAACGTGGGAGCTTCTTGGCCGGATCCTGGAGTACACCAACTCTGACGCCCCGTCCCTCACGTGGCAGCAGGCGACCGACATGATCGTCGACGGTGAGGCCGCGTTCAACATCATGGGCGACTGGGCTTCCGGCTACATGAGCACCACCCTTGGGCTTGAAGCCGGCACCGGGTTCGGTTGGGCTCCCTCGCCGGGAACGGAAGGGATCTTTATGATGCTTGCCGACTCATTCGGCCTGCCCAAGGGTTCGCCCAACCGGGAGGCGACGCTTGCCTGGCTGCGAACGGTGGGCAGCCGTGAGGGTCAAGATATCTTCAACCCCCTCAAGGGCTCCATCAGCCCCCGACTCGACAGCGACCTGAGCTTGTACGACACCTATGGCCGGTCGGCGGCCAGGGACTGGCAGAACAGCAGGATCGTCGGGAGCCTCCAGCACGGCGTTGTCGCCAACGAGCGGTTCATGAACGACTTCGCAACCGTGATGGAGATCTTCCTGAGCAGCCGCAACGCCGTGGCGGCGTCCAACGCGGCCCAAGCGGTGGCGGCTCAGGCGGGCATCGGTTTCTGACAGGGAGCCGATGAGCGCGCTCCGCTTTGGCGTGCGGGAGGAGTGAGGACGGGGGCGGGTCGTCTGGCTCGCCCCCGAGCCATCCGTTGGAGAAGGAGCGGTAACCGTGGCTCAAGGGCGTACGGGACAGCGTGCCGGAAGGGGGCACGGCCGGTGAGAACGGGGAAGGACCGCCTGCTGGCCGGCCTGATGCTGGCCCCGTCCCTCATCCTTCTGGCCATCTTTGTCTACGGCTTTATAGGCCAGACCATTTCCGTCTCCCTCACCGATTGGGGGCAGGGGGCGTCGCTGGCCGTCCGGCCGGAGGTCCACTTTGTGGGCTTGGAGAACTACAGGCAGCTCTTCACTGGTATCCTCGACATCCGTTTCCGCCAGGACCTGGTCAACATGGTGTTCTTCACTCTCTTCTTCGTGGTGCTCTGCTTGGGGGTGGGACTTCTGCTCGCGAGCCTGCTGGACCGGCCGCTGAAGGGTGAGGGCTTTTTCCGCACCGTTTTTCTCTTTCCTATGGCCTTGTCGTTTGTGGTAACGGGGACGATCTGGCGTTGGATGCTCCAGCCGCGGGGAGGGGTGAACGTCCTCCCCACGCTGGTGGGGTTGCCCCGGTTGGAGTTTCTCTGGACCACCAGCCGCGATCAGGTTCTCCAGTTCAACTGGCAGTGGGTACCGGGAGCGCTCTTGTTGACGGCGGGTTTGGTGTTGTTCCTCCTGGGGATCCGGGCATGGCGGCGGGGTGAGCGGCGCCGGGCGGGGCTCCTTGCGTTTCCGGGAGCTGTTGTCAGTCTTATAGTAGTCCTGGGCAATCCCGGCGGCTGGAGCGGCCTGCCGTTTGCTGAACCCCACGGATTCAACCTGGCCATGATCGGCATCGTCCTGGCCGCCGCGTGGCAGATGTCCGGCTACACCATGGCGCTGTACCTCGCGGGCCTGCGGGCGATCCCGGGGGAGCTCAAAGAGGCGGCGGAGGTAGACGGCGCGACGCCGTTGCAGGTGTACCGGTACGTGCAGCTCCCCTTGCTGAAGCCTATCACGCTCAGCGCGGTGGTGATCCTGGGACACATCGCCCTGAAGATCTTCGACCTGATCTTTGCTATGACCGGTCCGGACAACGCGGTGACGAGCGTGCCGGCCATTCTGATGTACCTGACCACCTTCCGGGGTAACCAGTTTGCCAAGGGCGCGTCCATCGCCACCTTGCTCCTCCTCCTAGTCTCTGGGTTGATCATCCCGTATATCGTTTCGTCTTTGCGAAAGGGGGAGGAGGACTGATGAGCCGAGGCGTGCCTCCATCCACAAACCTCGCCGCGAACCTCGGAGAGGCACGCAGGGTAAGGCGGGCTGGCCGGGTGGCCTTGTACGGGGTGCTGGTCCTTCTGGCGATTATCTACCTGATGCCGGTCTACATGGCGATCATCACCAGCTTGAAGGATCCGGCAGCTATCCGGCTCTCCACCGCTTGGGAGCTGCCCGACCCCGTCTCGTGGGAGGGATACCGGACCGCGCTGCGGGAGTTCGCCCCCAAGCTGAGGAACAGCTTCGTCTTGGCCGTGTCTGCGACGCTCCTGTCCGCCCTGTTGGGCTCGATGAACGGCTATGTCCTCTCCAAGTGGCGCCTGCCCGGCGAGCGGTACATCTTCCCGCTCATCGTCTTCGGGATGTTCATCCCCTACCAGAGCATCCTGATCCCGCTCTTCCAATTCCTGCGGTCCATCAACCTATACGGGGGTATCCCGGGCCTGGTGCTCGTCCACGTGGTTTACGGTTTGCCCATCACCACGCTGCTCTTCCGCAATTTCTACGCGGAGATTCCCGACGAGATGATTCAAGCGTCTTCCATCGACGGGGCGGGCTTCTTCGGCATCTACCGCTGGATCATCCTGCCGCTGTCGGTCCCGGCCTTTGTCGTCGTGATAATATGGCAATTTACTCAAATTTGGAACGAATTTCTTTTCGCGGTGACACTGGCCCAGCCGGGCTCGCAGCCCATCACCGTCGCGCTGGCCAACCTGGCCGGCGGCAACGCCGTTCAGTGGAACATGCCGATGGCAGGATCCATTTTGGCCGCGCTGCCTACGGTGTTGATTTACATCTTCTTGGGCCGGTACTTCATCCGGGGCATGCTGGCTGGATCCTTGAAGGGCTGAAGGGAAGGAGATCGAGCAGGTCCTCGGAGAACCGGAGGGTTGCCGATGCCCCGCTCGGTGCTGCAGTCCCGCTCACCTCGTCCTTGACGCCGCGGGCCATTCGGGATACGATGACAATAAACAATTGCAAATGGTCACTAGGGGTGCCCCCGGCACGGGGGCTGAGAGAGGGAGTTCCCTCAACCCTTTGAACCTGATCTGGTTAGCACCAGCGAAGGGAAGTGAGACGTCGTGGTGGGCCCTTTCGCTGCCGCTTCCGGGGGAAGCGGCTTTCTTGTTCGGAGTCCAACCAAGCGATGGGCGGTGCGCTCGCCCGGGCGACAGAAGGAAAGGGGGCCCACGATCGGTCAAAAGGCGCCCAGGCCCCTTCCCTGGATACACGTGATCCTCGACGGTTCCGAGATGCCTCGCCTGCTGGAACTTGTGCGGGCCGCAGCACAAGGCGGCGTCGACGCCGTCCACCTGCGCGCCAGGGACGCGCCGGCAAGCCTCCTGGTCGAGTGGGCGACGGCGGCCCGCCAGGTCTTGAACCAGTACCCCCGCACCCTTCTCCTGGTCAATGATCGGCTGGATGTGGCCATCCTTTCGGGCGCCGACGGGGTCCACCTGCCCGAGCGCTCCTTTCCGCCAACCCTGGCAGATGAGATCCGCGGCCTTGCCGGCCGGGAAGGATTCGTGGTCGGCCGATCGGTTCACTCGGCGGATGCTGTTGCTGAGCCGGGCACGGAGGAATTGGACTACATCGTCTTCGGGCACGTGTTCGCGACTCCTTCCAAACAGGGCATGGCGCCGCGGGGCGTGGAAGCTCTGGCCAGGGCCGCCCGGGCTTCCTCCGTTCCTATGCTCGCGATCGGCGGCATCTCTCCTGAGAACGCGGCCCAGGCGATCCGTGCCGGAGCGGCAGGCGTGGTCGTGAAGCGAGCCATCGTTGAGGCGCAGGATCCGTCAGCGGCTGCATGGGAGCTGCGCCGGCGCGTGGACGCGGCCTGGCGCGGCGCGAGTGTCGACAACCGTTTCGGAAACGACAAACAGGAGGCGGAAGCTCAAGAAGCGATGCTTCAGGTAAGCGTGAACGGCAAGGTGATCTCCGCCCCGCCGGGAGCGACGCTGAGGGACCTGCTCGAGGCGCACGGCATAGACCCGCACCAGGTGGCCGTTGCCCACAACGAGGAAATCGTCGAGAAGGGGCGCCTGGGGGAGATCACCTTGCGCGAGGGAGACGCCGTCGAGATCGTTCGCGTGATGGCGGGAGGGTGAGGGAAGATGCATCCGATGAGCGGCTTCGTCAATGGGCAGACCGGGGACGCCCCGGCGGGAAGCGTTCCCAACGACGTCTTGATCGTCGCCGACAAGGCGTTCAGATCCCGCCTGTTCCTGGGGACGGGCAAGTACGCCTCGAATCGGATAATGGCCGAGGCCCTGGCTGCGTCCGGGACCGAGCTTGTCACCGTATCGGTGCGCTACATGAATGTGGAGGCCCCTGAACAAGAGAGCCTGCTGGACTACATTGATCGCTCCCGCTATCATCTTTTGCCCAACACCGCGGGCGCCACCACAGTGAAGCAGGCGGTGCGGATGGCCCACCTGGCCCGGGAGGTCACCGGAACCCATTGGATCAAGCTTGAGGTGGTCGGCGATTCCCGCACCCTCTGGCCGGACACAGCCATGACGGTGGAGGCGACCCGGATCCTGGTGGAGGACGGTTTCGTCGTTTTGCCCTACACCAGCCCCGATCTGGTTGCCGCGCTTCGCTTGGAGGAGGCGGGCGCTGCGGCAGTCATGCCGCTCGGCTCGCCGATCGGCACCGGCCAGGGCCTCCTGGACTGGGTAGGCATCACCCGCATCATTGAGCGGGTGAGCGTGCCGGTGGTGGTCGACGCGGGGCTCGGGGCGCCTTCCCACGCCGCCCAAGCCATGGAGCTCGGGGCCGCGGCTGTTTTGATCAACACGGCCATCGCCCAGGCGCGGGATCCGGTCCTCATGGCTCACGCCATGAGACAGGGGGTCGAAGCGGGCCGGGCGGCTTATCTCGCCGGACGCATGAGACCGCGGCAGGAGGCTAGTCCTTCGAGCCCTACCGAGGGGATCATCCGGGAACGGGCACCCCGGGCGACCCAGGTGCGAGAGAATACGGGGGCGGAGCTCGGATGACCGATCGCGATCAGGTACAGCCGGACGTGCTGGTGGTCGGGGGCGGGGTGGTGGGGCTGGCCACCGCCTACTACCTTTCGGAGCGGGGCGATCTCCGCGTCACCCTTCTTGAACGGGGCGAGTGCGGGCGTTCGGCGTCGTGGGCCGCCGCCGGCATGCTGGCCGCGCAGGTGGAGGTCGAGCGGCCGGGCCCGCTGCTCACGTTGGCCCTCGCGGGCAGGAGTCTGTACGACCGCCTGGCGGTCGAGCTCTACGAGGAGACGGGGATCGAGATCGGCCTTCGCCGGCCTGGTATCGTCCGGCCAGCGCTCTCGGACGACGAGCAGAAATCTTTGACCGAGCAGCTCCATAGGCAGCAAGCGCTGGGGTTCAAGGCCGAGTGGCTGGATCCCGAGCAGGTGCGCAAGCTGGTGCCCGTCATTGCCCCCGGGGTCCAAGGCGGTCTCTTCCTGCCGGAGGAGGGCCGGGTGAACAACCGGAACCTCGTTCAGGCGCTTGTCGCCGGATGTCTTCGTCGCGGCGTGCAGATTCTGGAGCGGACGGAAGTGACCGGATGGCTCACCCGGCCCGGAAAACGGGGTGATGAGCCGGGGGAGAGCAGCGGCGAGGTGTTGGGCGTCAATACCGTTGCCGGACCGCTGTTTGCCGGCAGCGTCGTTCTGGCGGGAGGTGCCTGGAGTGCGCACCTGGCCCAGGAGCTCGGTCTGAGGCTGCCGGTTTTCCCCGTCAAAGGGCAGATCGTCGAACTGCGGGCGCTTGACCCGCCCGTGGGACCGATCCTCTTTCACGAACGCGAATGCTATGTCGTGCCGCAGTCGGACGGCCGCCTGCTGGTCGGCGCGACCCAGGAGAAGGCGGGTTTTGCCGATCAGCCGACCGTGGGCGGACTGGCCGCCTTGATGCAGCGAGCCTTGCGCCTGGCGCCCGGCTTGGCCGAGGCCGAGCTGGTCGGAACCCGCAGCGGCCTCCGTCCGGGTTGCCCAGACGGCCAGCCCATTCTCGGGCCTGCTCCGGCTTGGAGACGGCTCTACCTCGCGACCGCCCACTTTCGCAACGGCATTCTCATGGGGCCCATTTCGGGTCTTACGATCGCCATGCTGATTCGGGGAGAGCCGGTCCCTGTCAACTGGCGGCCCTTCGGGCTCGCGCGGTTTGCCGTCACGTATCAGTGAATGGCGGCGCAGATCGCGGTGGATGTATTGATCGGCCTGGCGCTCAGCGCGCTCATTCTCGGTCGGGCGGACCGCTGGATTCCACACGCTCACGTGTTGGTTACAGGAAACACCCGCTCCGATATGGCGGGTCACGAGTCTCCTCCGTGATCCTGTTCATCGTCGCCATCACGCTCCACAATTTGCCTGGGGCTGGCGGTAGGGGTCGGCTTCGGAGCGGAAGATCTGAGCAACGCCTTGGGTTTGATGCTGGCCATCGGCATTCAGAATGTCCCCGAGGGGCTTGCGGTGTCGGTGGGACCGGCTAGGCTGGCGCCCGTCGAACGGCACCGATACGTTTGCTTATATGCGCTTTTACGCATATAATGAGATCGGGTTGAGCGCCGGACCGGACGAAAGAGGTGTGGGGCGTGAATCGGTTCACGGAGGTCTTTAAGGCGTTGGCCGATGGGACGCGGCTGCGGATCGTTCGCCTCATCTTGTCGGCCGAATGTCCCGTCTGCGTCTGCGAGCTTGCCGACGCGCTGGATGTGCCCCAATATCAGGTCTCGCGGCACTTGGCGGTGTTGCGCCACGCGGGGCTCGTGACCGATGCGCGTAAAGGGACGTGGGTCTATTACGCGCCCGCCTCTGCACAAGACGCATTTTTTCGCCGCCTCTATGATCTGGTGCGGGATGGCATCGACCATGAGGCGTTTGAAAGGGATGTCCAGCGGCTGAACGTTCGGTTGGCGCTCCGCTGTGGCGATGAATGCGTCCTGGGCCCGGGCGACCAAAAGGTGAGGGACGCGTTGCTGCAGGCCGATCGGATGATGACCACCAGCAATAGCCAAGGGGAGGAACCATGATGAATACCGGCAATGGTCAACATACCGCCCAAGCAGAACGGGTAAAGCCGGCTGACGGCGCGGGAACGCAAAAGAAGAAAGCGCTCGGCTTCTTCGAGCAGTATTTGACTTTATGGGTCGCTATCTGCATCGTTGTGGGGATCGCGATCGGGCAGTGGTGGCCGGCGTTTCCTGAGACGTTGAGCCGCTTTAGCTACTATCAGGTATCGATCCCCGTCGCCGTCCTCATCTGGATGATGATCTATCCGATGATGGTGCAGATCGACTTCGGCAGCATCGTGCGAGTGGGCAAGCAGCCGAAAGGACTTATTGTGACGCTGGTCGTCAACTGGCTTATCAAGCCTTTTACGATGTTTATCATCGCTTGGGTCTTCCTCAGGGTGATCTTTTCCCGATGGATTCCGAATGATCTGGCCATGGAGTATATCGCCGGAGCGGTATTGCTCGGCGCAGCGCCGTGCACGGCCATGGTCTTTGTGTGGAGCTATCTAACCGACGGGGATCCCGCTTATACGTTAGTGCAAGTTGCGATCAACGATCTCATCCTTTTGATCGCCTATGCGCCCATCGTCATCCTGTTGTTGGGTATCGGCGACATCGCCGTCCCGTACGGCACGGTGCTCCTCTCGGTGCTGCTGTACATCGTCATCCCGTTGGCGGCAGGGTACATCTCCCGCGCTTACCTAATCAGAACCCGGGGCGCCGATTGGTTTCAGCGCGTCTTTCTCAAGCGATTGCGGCCGTTTACCATCATGGGGCTTTTGCTCACGCTGATCCTCCTCTTTTCCTTCCAAGGGGAGGTGATCCTCAACAATCCGGCGCACATCGCGCTCATCGCTGTGCCCCTCATCGTTCAGACGTTCTTGGTGTTTGTCGTCGGCTACGGTTGGGCGAAAGCGTGGAACATCCCTCACTGCGTGGCGGCCCCGGCAGGCATGATCGGTGCGAGCAACTTCTTTGAGCTGGCGGTGGCGGCGGCTATCGCCCTCTTTGGCTTGACATCGGGCGCGGCGCTGGCCACGGTCGTCGGCGTGTTAGTCGAAGTGCCGGTAATGCTGACCTTGGTCCGGATCGCCAATGCGACGCGGCACTGGTTTCCGGAGGATAGGGCGGGCGCGCCCGGTGCCATCTATCAGTCAAGGTGAGCAATGAAAGGGGACGGGCGAAGTGGAACAGAAGCCTATCATCTATTTTTTGTGCACGGGAAACTCGTGCCGCAGTCAGATGGCGGAAGGGTTCGGCAAGCGAATTCTGGGCGACCGGTTTGACGTGTACAGCGCCGGCATTGAAGCGCACGGCATCCATCCGATGGCCGTGAGGGTCATGGCGGAGGTCGGAACGGACATCTCGATGCAGACGTCGGACGTGATCGATCCCGATCTCCTGCAGCGGGCGGCCTGCGTCATCACGCTTTGCGGCCATGCCAACGAGCGCTGCCCCGTCACACCGCCCGGCGTCAAGCGGTTGCACTGGGACCTGGAGGACCCCGCCAAAGCCGAAGGGAGCGAGGAGGAGCGCCTAGCTGTGTTCCGGAAGGTGCGAGACGAAATCCGCAGGCGGATTGAGGCTCTGGCTGCGGATGGTCCGGACCGGTTCGGGAGCTTTCCGAGTGAGCGGTAGTTCATGGCCGCAAATGCCGTGCCCACACTTATTGACGCCCCGGTTTAAGGCATAGTAAATTGTTGTCGTTAGGATTCCCTAATCGGCTGTGCCTAAGGGCCCTAATCCGATGGCGAGATGGTGCGAAAGCGGGGAACGGAACAAGCGTTGCCCCCTCCCCGAGGAGTGCCTTGGTGCGCGAACCGAATATAGAGAATGGAGGTTGAGTTTCGACCTATGATTGGACGTGTGTCCCTTCTTGCTTTCGTCCTGGGCGCGCTTGTCACAGTAGGCGTCCAACCGGTCGGCGCGCAAGGCGCTGCTGCCTTTCCTGTGACCATTGAACACAAGTACGGCAGCACCACGATTCCCGCTAGGCCCAAACGTGTTGTCACGGTAGGTTTCAATGAGCAAGATTTCACCCTGGCCGTTGGGGTGGTGCCGGTTGGCGTGCGCGAGTGGCTGGGGGATTTTCCGTTTCAGGAGCGGCCTTGGGCAAAAGAGCAGCTCGGCGGCGTCGAGCTCCCCACAGTCGGTGCCATCGAGCTTGACATCGAACGGATCGCCGCATTGCAACCGGATCTCATCCTCGCCCTCTACGCGGGGTTGACGCCGTCGGAGTACGAGACCTTGTCACGCATCGCACCAACCATCGTGCAGCCTGCCGAGTACGGCGACTGGGGCATTCCCTGGGACGTGCAGATGCTCATTACAGGACGGGCTCTGGGAAGGGAAGAAGAGGCCCAAAGGCTCGTCGATGGCGTCCGAGCGCAGTATGCTTCGGCTCGAGCGGCCAACCCTTCCTTCAAAGGAAAGACCGCGGCGTTTGTCTCCTTCAACTCCAACGGATTCTTGATCTACCCGGAGGATGACATCCGCACGCAATTCCTCACCTGGCTTGGCTTCAACCTGCCCGAGGAGACCGGCAGCTTCAGCCAGGAACGCGCCAAGCTCCTTGACGTCGATGTGCTTGTCGCCGTTGCGTCGCCGGACGTGCTCGAAAACGATCCGATCTACGGGACACTCAACGTCGTGCGAGAGGGACGAGTGGTCTACCTCGACGGCTGGACCGACCCGCTGGCGGCTGCCATCGGCTTCAACAGCCCGTTGAGCCTGCAGTTTCTTCTGGAGCAGATCGTGCCCAGGCTCGCGGCGGCGATCGATCGCGGCGCTGTCAGGGGCGCTCAAGACAACGAGGAGCGATCGGCGGCGTTCCCCGTACAGATCGAGCACAAACTCGGTGTCACCGTGATTCCCAAAGAGCCCGAGCGCGTGATCACCGTCGGCTTGGTCCACGGTGCTCTGGCCTTCAGCACGGTCCTGAGCATTCCCTACGCTCTCGATGACCTCGCTCGATCACCTGGCGCCCCGTTTGGCCGCGGTGCTCGGACGCGGCCTGGATTGAAGTCGGCAAGCGGCAGCACGAGCGGCATGTCGTTAACGGGATCAGGGACCAGGATGCTGTCGACCCCGAAAACGTCGCGCAGCAGCTCCGGTGAAAAGACGTGTTGAGGAGGGCCCGACGCCGCGACGTGCCCGTCTTTCATGACGACGACGTGGTCGGCGTATCGACAGGCTTGACATAAATCGTGAAGCACCATCACCACCGTGACGCCATCCCGTTCGTTGATCTCGCGCACAAGGTCGAGCACTTCCATTTGATGCGCTATGTCCAGAAATGTCGTCGGCTCGTCGAGGAGGAGCACCGGTGTTTCTTGTGCCAGAGCCATGGCCAGCCAGACCCGCTGTCGCTGCCCGCCCGAGAGCGTCTCGACAAGCCGGCAGCGCAGTTCAGAAACACCCGTTGCCTCCATGGCGCGTTCGACAGCCCGCTCGTCATCACGGCTCCATTGGCGGTACCACGTTTGATACGGAAAACGCCCGGCAGCCACCAAATCTTCGACCACCATGCCGGGAGGGGCCGACGGCCCTTGCGCCAGCATCCCAAGTTTCCGAGCAAACGCGCGCCGGGGTGATTCGCCGATGGGCAGCTCGTGGAGCATGACCATCCCGGCGGTGACCGGCAAGAGGCGGGCGATGGAGCGCAAGAGCGTCGACTTGCCGGAGGCGTTAGGCCCGACAATGGCGCTCACCTTGCCTTCGGGAAACGCGACTGTGACACCGTCGATCACTCGCCGCTGGCCGTATCCGGTGCACAGGGCTTCCGTTCGAATTGCGGCAGTTTGCATCACCGGCGGTTCATGGCCGATTCGGGGCTTGATGTCTTTGGATCCGTTTGTGGCGGGCTCCTTTCTCTTGAGACACCGTCCCCGGGCAAGACAAAGCGGCATGGTGGTGTTGACCGCCCGCACCACGTCGCAGGGGACGCCGAAGACATGCTCCAAGAGGTCGGGGCGCAAAACTTCATCGGGCGGCCCCTGCGCAACCAGAGACCCGTCCTTCATCGCCACGACGTAATCGCTTGACCAGGCGGCGTGGTTGATGTCGTGCAAGACCATCAGAACCGTGCGGCCTTCCTCTTTGTTGAGGCGCCGAATGAGGGTGAGGACCTCGTGTTGGTGGGCGACATCAAGATAGGTCGTCGGTTCGTCCAGAAGCAAGATGGGGGACTCCTGGGCAAGGACCATCGCGATCCAAACCCGCTGTCGCTGCCCGCCCGAAAGTTCGTCGACGGGGCGGTTGCGCAGATCGGTCACGCCGGCCAGCGCCATTGCCCGCTCCACGGCCAACCGGTCCCGTTCGTTTGGGGACTGCAAAAACGATTGATGGGGGTACCGTCCCCGGCTCACGAGGTCTTCCACGACGATGGCGTCGGGAGCGACCGGTTGCTGCAGCAAAAGCCCAAGACGCTTCGCAACCTCTTTCGTGGGATATTGGTGAATCGCCTGTCCGTCGAGGATGACGGTGCCCGAAGCCGGGGCCATCAAGCGGGCGAGGGCCCGAAGAAGCGTCGATTTGCCGCACCCGTTTGGGCCGATGATCGATGTTACAGCCCCATCAGGAATCTCCAAGTTGACTGTGTGGACGACGTTGGTGGATCGTCCATAAGACAGGCTTAGGTCTGTGGACGCGAGGCGGCTCATGAGGATCACCTACACTCTCGTTTGCGTCCGATACAGCAGAAAAAGGAAGTAAGGCGCTCCAAGGGCTGCTGTGATCACCCCAGCGGGAAGGCCTACGGGAAGCGCATGTTGTCCGATCATGTCCGATCCCAAAAGGAGGATGCTTCCCAGGAGCGCCGTAAGGACAAAGACACCGGACGTCATGGGGCCTGCAAGCATGCGGGCTACATGAGGAACCATGAGAGCGACAAACCCGATCGGTCCGGCGATTGAGACAGCCACACCGCTCAGGCCGCACCCTACGATGATGAGCGCGAGGCGCACCCGTTCGACCGGCATCCCCAAGCTGCCAGCGGTCAAGTCCCCAAGCTGGAGCACCCGCAGGTACCACATCAACACCACCCCCACCGGGGCCAGCACCGCGAGGGCAAAGGCCAGCACGCGGACGTCGTTCCAGTCGCTCCCGTAGACGCTGCCCGTCATCCACAGAACGATCCGGCTCGCGTCATGGATTTCCGAACGGACGAGCAGAATCGTCGTGGCCGCCCCCAGCATCGCGTTGACGCCGATGCCGACGAGAATGAGACGGGCTCCCGCAATGTTGCCGCGCCAGGTGAGCAGGTAGATGGCGCCGGCTGCCATCAGGGCCCCTGCAAAGGCGGCGATGGGGAGAAGTTCGCTGGGATGCTCGCCGACGATCCAAATGACGGCCGACAGGGAAGCCCCTGCGTTGATGCCGATCATGTCGGGAGCCACAAGGGGGTTTCGCACGACCCCTTGAAAGATGGCACCCGACATCGAAAGCATGGCCCCGATCAACACCGCCGCCATGATGCGCGGAAGGCGCAGATCCATGACGATGAAGCGGGCTTGATCGGAACCTGA
Organism: Bacillota bacterium; assembly: GCA_017656145.1. GTDB lineage: Bacteria > Bacillota > Limnochordia > Limnochordales > ZCTH02-B6 > JACDOI01. Next base: position 20,332 of record JACDOI010000036.1, read on the forward strand.
TCCGATTAACGCGCGCACCACTTCTCGTATGGGAAGCGAAAAGCTGCCGAGGGTTAAGGCCCAGGCCGAAAGGAGAAGCGCGACAGCCAAACTGGCGCAGACGAGGGTTAAGACCCACAGGTTTGCCCGAAAGGAGATGCCCCGAAGGCGAATGACCTTGAGGCGGGAACGCATGTTGCGGCCAACGGGAGACGCTTGCTGACTCGTCATAGGTCGGCGACTCTCCTTCGGCGGGCCAGTCCGATGAGGAAGGGCGCTCCGATAAAAGCCGTAACGATCCCCACTTGCACCTCGGCAGGTCGTGCGATCACGCGTCCGATGATATCGGCGCTCAACAAGAGCACGGGTCCCGCAAAGACGCAGTACGGAAGAATCCAGCGATAGTCGGGCCCAACCAGCGAACGGACCATGTGGGGGACGGCGAGCCCGACAAAACCGATGGGTCCGGCGGCGGCCACAGAGGCGCCCACCGTGATCACGGTGAGCGCGGCCACAAGGGCGCGCACAGCCCCTGTCCGCATCCCCAGGGCCCGGGCGGTGTCGTCTCCCAGGGACAACACATTGAGCTGGTGGCTCAAAAGCAGCAGTCCAGCGACTCCAAGGGCGATGAAAGGCAATACGGCAAAGAAGACGGAAAGATCTCTTCCAGCGAGCGATCCGGCCAACCAAAAGCGCACGATATCGAGGGTCTGCTGGTCGAGAAGGAGCAATGCCGTCAGCCATGCGCTCAACAGAGAGGAGACAATCGCGCCGGCAAGAGCAAGCTTTACCGGTGATACCCCACCCGGCCCTGCAGAGCCCAGGACGAATACCAGGGCGCTCGCGGCCAGTCCGCCCGCAAAGGCAAACCAGACGAAGTGAATCGGGTGAGTTATCTGCCAGTAGTAGACGGCCATTACAACGCCAAATGCAGCGCCGCTGTTGACGCCGAGGATGGACGGGCCCGCGAGAGGGTTTCGCGTTGTGGCTTGCATGGCCGCTCCGGCCACCGCCAGGGCGGCGCCCACGCCCAGGCCGATCACGGTGCGGGGCAGGCGAAAGTAGCGGACCACGGTCTGCTCGTAGGAATCCGCCGAGTAGTGGAACAAGGCGTTCCACGCGTCCGCGGTGCTGATGTCGATGGAGCCGACCCTGAGACTGAGCAGTGCGACGGCCCAGAGAAGCAACGCGGTGCCAAAGAGCCCCGCGGACCGCCAGCGGATGGATGAGGGTTGTGCTGAGACGTGTTCAATCACCGTTGGTCCGCTCCAGGTAAGCGATGAAATTGGACGCGCGGCTTTCATCGGTGCGCAAGGGACAACCGTTGCAGTAACCATGGCCGTTGGGTTCAGCCCCTTGAACGGTCCGGTAATGCAGGCAGCAGGTCCCTCGTACCAGGAAGAGCTCTTCGCCCCGGATCCACGAGACGGCAAACGGCCGCGGCCGCGCGTTGAGGCCCGGGCAAGCAACCCTCACCCGCTCCATGATGTCTTCGGCTTCACGCCACGCTCGCCACCGATCTGAGCCGGTCATGCGGGCAATAGCCAAGGCCTGTGCCCCGATGGTGTCGAGGAGAGAACCCCACAAGAAAGGCCGGCCAATCCGGCAGACAGACCGGATGCACTCAAATGATCGTTCGATGGCCAGCAACTGTTCCACCGCGAGGGAGAGCAGATCGTCTCGGGTTTCGATGACTGTGACGCCCGGCTCCCCGGTGGCCGGATCGTGAGGAAGGACGGCCATGCGGGCTGTGTCAACCGCGACCGCGTCGATCCAGCCATCGTCGTGAACGTGAAACGCCGACGCTTCAAAATCCGCAAGTGGCAAGCGATTTTCGGCCAGTACCGGAACAAGCCAGAGGTGGACGACGGAGGTGGCCAGCAGTTGGCCGAGGATGACGGCTGCCCTGCGGCTGTCGCCGCATCTTGCCTTGGCCTCGCGATACCACGCCTCCACCTGCCTTTCGCAGCGGGAGGCTGAGAGACGGTACCAGTGATCCCCGGCTGGAATTCCCAGGCTGTACGCAACGTGCGCATTGAGGCGGCTGAGGCGTAACGCAGTCTGGGCAAGCGGCCGATCAGTCGCTGTGGATGCGCCCGGGTCAAGATTCATGAAAGGTATCATCTCACTCTTCAGAAACTGCCAATGTGCTATAAAGCGGATCAAGAAGTCGTAAGGACTCCATGGCGGCGTAGACCGATCCCTGATTGGTACGGGTGTCGGTCACGACGACCCTGCCGGCCTGGACAGCCGGCAGGCGCTGCCAAAGCTCCATGCTCTGTAGCTCGTCGAGCGTTTCTCCTTAAGTAGTACTCCCGCGAGATGATGAGATCGGGCGCGAGGGATAAGACCTTCTCCACATCGGGTTCTGCTGTGTTGAAGAACTCGACACCCGAAAGGTCTACAGGAACAAAGGGAGCCGCGACCTCTGCAGGGCCTGTAGCGCTGATACCGGTCGTCCGCTGAATCTGCCGCACGTTGCGGAGCCCCCTCGTGTATCGTTGTCGTCGCGCTTGGCGGTTGGGGCCATTAAGGGTGTGCTAATCGAGTGGATTTGGTAATCCGCGTGCTGGGCGGTTGTCAACGGAAATGGTGCCATCCTGGTGGAG
>JACDOI010000037.1 GCA_017656145.1 Bacillota bacterium
ACAAAACCGAGTCGGCCGTTCGCATCACCCACTTGCCGACCGGCATCGTCGTCCAGTGCCAAAGCGAGCGATCGCAGCATTCCAACCGGGATCGAGCGATGCGGATTTTGCGGGCCCGGTTGCTTCAGCGGAAGCTGGAAGAGCAGCAGCGCAAAATGGCCGAGATGCGGGGCGAGCAGGCCGAGATCGCGTGGGGCAGCCAGATCCGATCGTATGTTCTGACGCCGTACACCATGGTCAAAGATCACCGCACCGGAGCGGAAACCGCAAACGTGGCCGCGGTGATGGACGGGGAGATCGACTTGTTCATCGAAGCGTACTTGCGGCACCGGACCGCGTGACGGGAACGGGCCGATGAGGGCGCTCCTTCCGGCGGTGCTGGCCGTTGCGCTGATCGTCGCCTTAGGAAGTGAGCTCGTGGTGCCGCCCGTGCTGGAATCCCGGCTGGCCGAAAGCCTGCGGCCCGCGGCCGGCGGCGCGGTGCGGGTGGATCTGCACTCGTTTCCCGCGCTGCGGATGCTCGCAGGCTCGATCGATCGGATGGACATCGTCGCAACGGATGTTTGGGCCGGCGGGCTCGCGGTGCGAAAGCTGCACTTGTCGGCATCGGACTTGACTGTGGACGTGGACCGGCTCCTCGCGGGCGAGCCCTGGCGACCTCCACCCGGCGACGTCCGGGTGGAGGCCATCATAGACGACGAGGCGCTTTCGCGGTTCGTCAAGTCGCAAGTTGCCGTGGCGGACGACGTGACCGTCGAGATCGACGAGGCCGGCGCGCGATTCGCTCTCCGCGGCACAGTGCTTGGCCGCTCCCTGGAGGTGTCGATCCGGGGCAGGTTCGTGGCCGAAGGCGGGCCGCGGGTCGGCTTCACACCCGAGGAGGTGGCCGTCGGCGGGCAGGCGTTGCCGCCCGCCTTGGCGGAGGCGCTAGGTCAGGCGTACCCCGTGACGGTCGATCTGCCGGGCGAGCCGTTGCCGGTCATCGTGGAGGCGATCGATCACCGGCCAGGGCGCCTGGTGGTGAAAGGCCGGTTGGGCCCCTAGATGGGCCGAACCGGCGGGAAAGGGGGGCGCCGGATGGGGCGGGGATTGGTGCTGTGGGCGGTCATCGTCGCTGGCGTATTGGCCAGCGCGCCGTACCTGGCCCAGCGGGCTGCCCTGGAGCGGGCTGACCGGCAGGTGGAGCTGGTCGTGGACGTGGAGCGCCTGAAGGCGCTGAGCGGGGTGACCGGGATTGCCCCGGAGGAAATTCTTCCCCGCTGGCGGGACCTTGGCGTCACCGCCCTGGCGATGGACGACCCGGCCGACGGCCGGCTGGCCGAGTCGGCCGGGCTGCGGGTCGCTCCCCGCACCCTTGAGGTGGCGGTGTTCGCCAGCGCCTGGAAGTGGCCGGTTGGTCCGGTCATATTCACCGGCAACCGGGTAGGCGGGTACCCTGACAGCCTGGAGACGACCTCGGCTCTCCTCCGGGAACTCGGCGCTCCGTTGGGCTTGATCGAATTTGCCCCGCAGCAGGGCGCTCCGGAGCTGGCGCGCCTTTTGGGATACCGGGCCGTCCGGGTCCATTCCATTCCCTTGGAGGAACTCGCGGGACTGACCGACGGCGAGGCCGCGGCGCGGCTGGCCCGGGCTGCCCGGGAGCGCAGGGCGCGGGTGCTTTACGTGCGGCCTTTGGTCCGAGGCCCCGCGGATCTCATGCTCGCCCGCAACGACGCCTACATCGCCGACATCGCGGCCCGTTTGCAGAAAGCCGGGCTCCGCACCGGCCCCGCCCAACCGCTGCCGTTTTGGACAAGCTCCCTGGCGGCTCCCTTGGGCGCGGCCGCGGCTGGGGCGGCCGCGGGGCTGCTTTTGCTGCGGCGCCTCATGAAGCTTCGGGCCTGGGCGGAAGCAGCCGGCGTCGTCGCGGCCGCGGGGCTCGCCGCGGTCCTGTGGCTGAAGGGATACACCGTCCTCGCGCGCCAGGGCGCCGCGCTCGCGGTGGCCATCGCGTTTCCCGCACTGGCGGTCGTCACCGCCGCGGACGCCGCCCGCCCCCGGGCCAAGGCGCTTGCAGCAGCGCCTCAGACCGCTTGGGCTGCCCGGTCCCCGGCCCGGGCGGCCCTGGCTGGGATGATCCCGTTTCTCTTGGTGACCGCGGCCGGTGCGGTGCTCATGGCCGGCGCCCTCGCGGACACCCGGTTTTTGCTGCAGATCGCGCAGTTCCGGGGAGTGAAGGCGGCCCACGTCGTCCCGCTGTTGATGATCGGCGCGTTCTGGGCGGTCCAGTTGTCCCAGGGCCGCTGGGCTCAGTGGCTTTCGGCGCCGGTCCGGGTCTGGCACGTGCTGGCCGGGGCTTTTGCGGCGTTTCTGGCTTACGTGTACGTCGGGCGTACGGGAAACGACATGCTGCCTGTCCTGGAAGTCGAGCAGATCTTTCGGATGGGGCTGGAGGAAGCGTTGTCCGTCCGGCCCCGGACCAAAGAGTTTCTGCTCGGCTACCCGGCCCTGATGGCGGGGCTTGTCCTGTTGGCCGCGGGACGGCCGAGGATGGCCTGGCCGTGCCTTGTGGCCGGCGGTATCGCGTCGATCTCTGTGTTGAACACGTTTGCCCATGCCCACTCGCCCCTGGCGCTGAGCCTGTTGCGCAGCGCCTACGGCCTTCTGTCCGGGATTGCCGTCGCCGGCGCCTGCGGCCTTGCGGCCCTGATCGCCGTCAAATGGGTGAAGGGAGGCCTAATGACTTACCCGCCCGGAGCGGGCCGTTCGCCCCGCGCACCTGCGGCAAGACCGGGCCCGCCGGAGGCCGGCGGGGGATGAAGGTCGTCATCGCCGGGTATTACGGCTTCGGCAACGCCGGCGACGAGGCGGTTTTGGCCGCGATGGTGGCCGACCTGCGCCGGGAATGCCCCAGCGTTCGACCGGTGGTGCTATCGGCCGATCCCCGCCGCACCGCGCGAGCACTCCAGGTGGAAGCGGTGCCCCGCTTGTCGCTGGCCGCGTTCCGGCGGGCGCTAAAGGGGGCGGCGCTGTTCATCAGCGGCGGGGGGACGCTGCTTCAGGACGCCACCGGCTGGGGAAGCGTGCCCTATTACGGCGGCCAGATGCTTGCGGCCCGCAGGCTGGGGGTGCCGGTGCTCGCCTACGCTCAAGGGATCGGGCCCCTCAGGCAAAGCTGGAGCCGGCGGTTGGCGGCCCGGGCCTTGGCGGGCGCGGCCATGGTGACGGTGCGGGACGCAGCGTCCCTGGCCCTGGCCCGGGAGCTTGGGGTGCATCCCAGCCGGCTGCACCTCACGGCGGACCCTGTGTTCAGCCTGGCCTTCCACTCCACGGGGCGGGGCGATCCGTCGCCCGGGGTTCATCGGTTCCTGGACGGCCTTCCCCCGGGGCCTCTTGTGGGCGTAGCCCTGCGCCCGCACCCTGGGGCGCGGAGGCCGGGCCCATGGGCGGGCAGGGGCTTGAGCCCGCCGGCGGTCCTGGAAGCGACCGCCTTGCGGGTGGCCGAAGCCCTGCGCCCGCTGCTTGCAAGTTGGGGGGCGCGGGTTTTGCCGCTCCCGCTGCACGGCCCGGTGGACGGGCCCGTCTTGGCCCGCCTTGCCGGCTCGCTGGGCCGGCGGGCCGTGCCGTGGCCGGATGGGTTGCCGCCCCAGGACTTATCGCCCGCCGATTGGCTGGCGCTGTTTTCCCGCTTGGATCTCTGCGTCACCATGCGGCTTCACGGGCTCATCTTCGCCGCGTGCGCGGGCGTGCCGTTCGTCGCGCTGGGAATCGATCCGAAACTGGAGGCCCACGTGGCCGAATTGGGTCTTGCGCCCCAGGATGTTGCGGTTTCGTGGCCATGGCCCGCGGGGCCGGCCCCCGCTGAGCTGCGGGAGCGGGTTCAACAGGTCTGCCGCCGGCGCGAGGCCGTCCGGGCCAAGCTTCAAGCGGCTGCGGCCGCCCTGGCGGCCAGGGCCCAGGACGCGGCCCGGCGCGCGGCGGCGGTCATGGAGGGACGGGGCCTGTGACTGCCTGGCAAAGCGACGAAACGGCCGGGCGGCTGGAACTTCTCGGCGTTCCGGTCGACCGGGTGACGATGGCTGAGGCGGTGGGACGGTGTGAGGGCTTGATTCTCCGCCGGCGGCCGGCAACGGTCGTCACCGTCAACCCCGAGCTCATCATGCATGCCGCCCGCAACCCCGGCGTGGCCCGGGCCGTCCGGGAAGCGGACCTGGTCGTTCCCGACGGAATCGGCGTCGTCTGGGCGTCCCGGGTTTTCGGCCGCCCGGTGCCGGAACGGGTTCCCGGTGTGGAGCTGGCCGGAGCGTTGTTGGGCTTGGCCGCGGCCCGGGGGTTCCGGGTGTTTTTGCTGGGCGCTGAGCCGGGCGTGGCCGAGGAAGCCGCCAGGAGGGCGAAGCGCCGCCACCCCCGACTTGTGGTCGCCGGCGTCCACCATGGCTACTTCGGGCCCGAACAAGAGCCCGCGGTCCTCGACTTGATCCGGCGCGCCCGGCCCGACATCGTGCTGGTCGGGATGGGCGCCCCGCGGCAAGAGCTGTGGATCGCCCGCCACAGGCACCGCTGGAGCGTGCCGCTGGCCGTAGGCGTCGGCGGGACTTTGGACGTCCTTTCGGGCCGGGTGGCCCGGGCTCCCCGCTGGATGCAGCGGGCCGGGCTTGAATGGCTGTACCGGCTGCTCCGCCAGCCGGCCCGGATCCGGCGCGCGGCGGCCTTGCCCCGGTTTGCCCTCAAGGTGCTCTTGGACGCCCGGCGCAGGAATTTGTTATAATGGCCTTGCATATTGAAAGTGGTAGTGTCAACCGTTGCGACGAATTGAGGGATCCCATTGCGTCCACGCCATCTGCGCCTGATCGTCGCCGGTCTCTTGGTGCTCGTCTTCGCGGCCGGCGCCTTATTGGCCCGGCAGAGCCCCGAAGAGACCGGTCCCGCGAGCCGGGACAGCCTGGGCAGCGTCCTGGAGATCATCGCCCTGTTGCGGACGTACCATGTGGAAGACGTGGATAGCCTCGCACTGGTTCGGGCCTACCTGCAGACGGGCACGATCGACGGCATGTTGCGAGAGGCGCTGGACGACGACTACACCCGCTATTTGAACCCGCAGGCGTACGTCCGCTTCCAGGAGGACCAGGTGGAAGGTTCGTTCGGCGGCATTGGCATCATGGTCGGCATCCGGGACGAGCGGCTGACCATCATCTCTCCCATTCCGGGAACCCCGGGCTTGCGGGCAGGATTGCGGGGCGGCGACCTCATCGTGGGCATCGACGGCCGGCCTACCGAGCACATGTCCTTGGAAGAAGCGGTGTCGCTCATGCGGGGTCCTGAAGGCGAGCGGGTCGTGCTGACCATCGTACGGGACGGGGAAACCCACGAGGTTGAGATCATCCGGGACCGGATCGAGGTGCAAAGCGTCCAGAAGGTCGAGGTCATCACGCCGGAGCAGGCGCCGGTCCTCCGGGCTCCTGTAGGGTACATCCACCTGTCCAGCTTCAATGAGGCGACCGCCGGCCAGTTCGACGAGGCCGTCCGGGAACTGGCGGACGCCGGTATTCAAGGGCTTTTGCTCGATTTGCGCTACAACCCCGGCGGGCTGCTGCACGCCGCTTTGGACGTGGCGGACCGGTTTCTCGATTCCGGGCCGATGGTCCACGTCGTGGACGGCGACGGCCAGCGCAACACGTACTCGGCCTCGCCGGGCGCATTGGTGCCGCCGGTGCCGGTTGTCGTGCTGGTCAACCAGTTTTCCGCCAGCGGCGCGGAAATTCTTGCCGGAGCGCTGCGGGACAACGACCGCGCAGTTTTGGTGGGCGAGACGACGTTCGGCAAGGGGTCGGTCCAGTCCGTCGTTCCGCTTCGGGGGGGAGCGGCCTTGTCCTTGACGACGGCCTACTACGAAACCGCGGGTGGCCATTTCATCCACAAGAAAGGCATCGTTCCCGACGTCGTGGTGGAGAACCCCGAGGACGAAGCGGGCGAGGCGTACCTGCGGCTTGAGCAGGAAGGGATCGATTTGACCGATCCCCAGCTGCGGCGGGCGCTGGAAGTCCTCGACGACCTCATGGAAGTCCCGAGCGCTGAGGCGGCGTAGGAGCAGCGCGATGTTTCCCTGGAGGGAACTGGCGGAGCTCGTCGTCCAATCGGTCCCCGCGTTTTTGCAGCGCGGCGAGGTCTTGATCATCGCGGGCGTGGTGCTTTTGCTGGTGCTCGTGCAGTACCAGCGCTTAGCCGCCACCGAGCAGCGGATGTTCGGCCAGCCGTTGCGGGAACCGTTCACCAGCACGCTGGTTGCCCTGGGGTACGGGCTGGCCGGAGGGGTGCTGGGCACCGCACTCTTCCTTTTCCTGGGCATCTCCCTGGTCGACGTCGGCGTGCTCTACTTGTGGCTGACGGCTATCCTGCTCATGGCGGTCCACCCCCGGTTTGTGTGCTTCGCCTACGCGGGGGGGCTTTTGTCCTTGACGCACCTCTTGTTCGGCTGGCCGGAACTGAACGTTCCCGCGGTCATGGGCCTGGTGGCGGTGCTGCACCTGGTGGAGGCCTTGCTCATCTGGGTTCACGGGCCAAAGGGCGCCACACCGGTCTACATCCGGCGGGCCGACGGGCGGGTGGTGGGCGGCTTCACCCTGCAAAAGTTCTGGCCGCTGCCGTTCATCGCCCTGATCGGTCTTGCGGTCGGGCAAGAGGTCATGGGCGACGGGCTGTTGGCCATGCCCGACTGGTGGCCGCTCATCGGGCCGCCGGCGGATCCGCCGCCCGGCCAATTGTACGTGTACATTTTGTTTCCGGTCGTCGCCGCCCTCGGGTACGGCGACCTGGCCGTCACGCGCCGGCCCCACGAAAAGGCCCGGAGGACCGCGGGGCATCTGTTGCTCTACAGCCTGGTGCTGATGGGCCTGGCGGTGGCGGGCAGCCGGGCAACCGCTTGGCAGTTTTTGGCCGCGCTCATGTCGCCTCTAGGGCATGAGCTCGTCATTTACCTGGGCCGGCGGTCGGAGGAGCACGGCGAGCCGGTGCTGGACGCGTCCATGGGGGCTGTCGTCCTCGGGGTGGTGCCGGGCAGCCCCGCGGCCAGCATGGGGCTTAGGCCCGGCGATGTCATTCGCCGCATCAATGGGTTCGCCGTGGAGCGCAAGGAGGACGTGGCTGAGATTCTCAGCCCCTGGGCGGTGGGCGTGACGCTGGAAGTGGAAAACGTCTGGGACGGCGACCGGCGGACCGTTCAATTTCCAGGAAAGGTGCCGCCCCTCGGCGTCATCCTTGCGCCGGCCGGTTCGGACCCGGGGTTCATGGAATTCCGGGGCAGCGCCGGCTACGGATGGCTCGTGCGCCGCATCGGCCGCCTGGCCGCGCGGCTGTCGGGGCGCAGGTGAAACGCGATGGACAGTCCAGCATCTCGCGAGACCAAGCCGCGGGCCAGCGCCGGCCTGGCGGCTGCTGGCTTTTTCGTTTTCGCGCTGATCATCGGCGGCAGTGTCGCGTTCATGGCCGGGTGGGCCCAAACGGCCGCCATCGAAGCTTGGGCACCCGGACCGGCCGGGCCCGCGGCGGAGAGCTTCTGGAGCGCATCGCACGGCTCACCGGGCGCATCTTCGCCATCGCTGCCCAGACCACGCCCGGAAGGCCGGCAACCGGCAAGATCGACTCCGGCGGAAGGCCGGCCGGCCGGGGATGCTCCGACGGGTGAACGCCCGACCGAAGAAACGCCCGCACACGAGCCCCCGGTGGCCGGGCAGGCTTCCCCGAACCGGCGGCGGTTTCCGGAAATCCCGGCGGGCCCCGTCATCGCGGTCGTCATCGACGACTGGGGTTACGCGTGGCCTGCAGCCGGGGATTTCCTCCGGTTCCCGGAGCCCTTGACCGTGGCTGTCTTGCCCCACCTGCCGCTATCCGAGGATCACGCCCGGCAGGCGGCGGAAGCCGGGTTCGAGGTCATTTTGCACATGCCGATGGAAGCGGAAAACCAGGCGATGGACATCGGTCCCGGGGGCATCTATACGTCGATGGACGATGAAACCATCGCCGGGGCGGTCCGCTCGGCCCTGGCCGCGTTGCCCGGTGTGCGGGGACTGAACAACCATATGGGTTCCCGGGCTACAAGCGATCCCCGGGTGATGGGCGCCGTCCTCGGGGTGCTGGCCGAACGGGGGCTGTTTTACCTGGACAGTTTCACGTCGCGGGCCACCGTCGGGCCTGATGTGGCCGAAGCGGCGGGCGTTCCGTACGCGGTCAACCAGGTGTTTCTCGACCATATCAATGAGCCAGACCATATCCGCCGGCAGATTCGCCGGCTCGTGCGGCTGTCCCTGGAGCAGGGAGCCGCCGTGGGCATCGGCCACGTCCGCCCGCAGACGTATGAGGCGCTGATGGACATGCTTCCCGAGATCCGGGCGTCCGGCGTCCGGTTTGTGACCGTGTCGCAACTTTTGGATCTCCGGGCTGTGCAAGGAGCAGCGGCGCCGGCGGCCGGCCGCCCGGGCGACCGGGAAGTGCCCGTTCCCCGCTGACGGTCGCGTTCGGTTGTACGAACGTGTGTGCGTATGCTATAATGAACCGTACGGGGAGGCACCGGTGTGGCCGAACAGCGGTTTCAGCTCGTATCCGACTTTCGCCCGCGGGGCGATCAGCCCCAGGCCATCGAAGCGTTGGCTGACGGCATTTGCCGCGGCTTGCGGTATCAGACGTTGCTGGGGGCGACCGGGACGGGCAAGACGTATACCATGGCGTCGGTGATCGAGCGGGTGCAGAAGCCCACCTTGGTCATCGCCCACAACAAGACGCTGGCGGCCCAGCTGTGCAGCGAGTTCCGGGAGTTTTTCCCGCACAACGCGGTTCACTATTTCATCAGCTATTACGATTACTATCAGCCCGAGGCGTACATCCCCCAGACGGACACGTACATCGAAAAGGACGCGTCCATCAACGACGAGATCGACCGGTTGCGCCACGCGGCCACGAGCGCCCTGTTTGAGCGGCGGGACGTCATCATCGTCGCGAGCGTCTCGTGCATCTACGGCCTGGGTTCGCCGGAAGACTACGTGGGGATGAAGCTGTCGGTCAAGCACGGCGACATCCGGGACCGGGACAACATCTTGCGGCGGCTGGTGGGCATCCAGTACCAGCGCAACGACGTGGGATTCAAGCGCGGCACGTTCCGGGTCCGGGGCGATGTCGTGGAGATCATCCCGGTATATGAAGAAAACGTGATCCGCATCGAGTTTTTCGGCGACGAGGTCGAGCGCATCGTCGAGCTGGATCCGTTGACCGGCGAGGTCCTGGGCACCCTGGAGGAGGTGCGCATCTACCCGGCCACCCACTTCATCACCCCGGAAGAAAAGATGCGCCGGGCCATCGAATCCATCGAGGCCGAGCTGGAGGAGCGCCTCAAGTGGCTGAAGGATCGGGGAAAGCTCCTCGAAGCCCAACGGCTGGAGCAGCGGACCCGATACGACCTGGAGATGCTGCGGGAAGTGGGCTACTGCCAGGCCATCGAAAACTACTCCCGTCACCTGGACGGGCGGGCGGCCGGCGAGCCGCCTGCTACGCTATTGGACTACTTCCCCCGGGATTTTTTGGTCATCATCGACGAGTCGCACCAGACCGTGCCCCAGATCCGGGGGATGTACAACGGCGACCGGTCCCGCAAGGAAACGCTGGTCGAGTTCGGCTTCCGGCTGCCGTCGGCGCTGGACAACCGGCCGCTGACGTTTGAAGAGTTTGAGGCCCGGATCAATCAGGTCGTGTTCGTGTCGGCCACGCCGGGCCCCTACGAGCGGGAGCGCAGCCAGCAAATCGTCGAGCAGATCATCCGGCCCACAGGCCTTGTCGATCCGGAGGTTGTCGTCAAGCCGGTGGAAGGCCAGATCGACGACTTGATGGAGGAGTGCCGGCGGGTCATCGCCCGGGGCGAGCGGGCGCTGGTGACGACGCTGACGAAAAAGATGGCCGAAGACCTGACCGACTACTTGCAGGATATGGGCATGCGGGTCCGCTACTTGCACTCCGAGATCTCGGCCTTGGAACGGGTGGAGATCTTGCGGGACCTGCGCTTGGGTGAGTTCGACGTGCTGGTCGGCATCAACCTCTTACGGGAAGGGCTGGACTTGCCCGAGGTCTCCTTGGTTGCCATCCTGGACGCGGACAAGGAGGGCTTTCTGCGCTCCGAGACCTCCCTCATCCAGACCATCGGCCGGGCGGCCCGCAACGTCCACGGGCGGGTAGTGATGTACGCGGACCAGGTGACCGATTCGATGCAGCGGGCCATCGACGAGACCAACCGCCGCCGGCGGATTCAGATGGAATACAACCGCAAGCACGGCATCACCCCGGAGACGGTGCGCAAGGCGGTCAAGGACATCGTGCAGCAGAGCCGGGCGGCCGAGGAGGCGGCCCGCTACGAGGCGGCCGAGAAGGCCCGGGAGGCGGTGCGGGCCATGACGCCCGAAGAGCTCGCGGCCCGGATCCGCCGGCTCGAGCAGGAGATGTTCCAAGCCGCGGAAGAGCTGGCGTTTGAGCGGGCCGCAAAGCTGCGGGACGAGATCAAGGAACTGCGGGACCTGCTTGTGACGATCGAGGCCGCCGGCTGACGCAGCGGCCGGCGGCAAAGCCCGGGCGGGGGCAAGAGACGATGGCCAAAGACCGGATCATCATCCGCGGGGCAAGGCAGCACAATCTGAAAAACATCGACCTGGAAATCCCCCGGGACAAACTGGTCGTGTTCACCGGGCTCTCGGGATCGGGCAAGTCGTCCCTGGCGTTTGACACCATCTACGCCGAGGGCCAGCGGCGGTATGTGGAGTCGCTGTCGGCCTACGCCCGCCAGTTTCTCGGCCAGATGGACAAACCGGACGTGGACTTCATCGAAGGGCTGTCGCCCGCCATCTCCATCGACCAGAAGACTACCAGCCGCAATCCCCGGTCCACCGTGGGCACGGTGACCGAGATCTACGACTATTTGCGGCTGCTGTTCGCGCGCATCGGCCATCCCCACTGCCACAAGTGCGGCCGGCCCATCTCGCAGCAGACCGCGGAGCAGATCGTCGACCGGGTCATGGCGTTGGGCGAGGGAGCCCGGATCCAAGTGCTCGCACCGGTGGTCCGGGGCCGCAAGGGTGAGTTCCGCCGCCTGCTTGAGGAACTGCGGCGGGAAGGGTTCGTCCGGGTGCGGGTCGACGGCGAGCTGCGGGAGCTGGAAGAGGCCATCGAGCTGGACAAAAACCGGCAACACACCATCGAGGTGGTGGTGGACCGGCTCATCGTCCGGCCGGGCATCGAGAGCCGCTTGACCGACTCGGTGGAAACCGCCCTGCGGCGGGCCGGAGGCATCGTGCTCATCGATGTCGTCGGCGGCGAGCCGCTTTTGCTCAGCGAGACGCTCGCGTGCCCCGAATGCGGCGTGAGCGTCGGGGAGCTGGCTCCCCGGAACTTCTCGTTCAACAGCCCATACGGCGCCTGTCCGACCTGCGACGGGTTGGGAGTGCGCCTGGAGATCGACCCGGATCTGGTCATCGACCGCCAGCGCTCCATCCGCGACGGCGCGATTCGCCCGTGGGCCGAAAGCCAGAGCAAGTGGCTGTCGGCAGTGCTCGACGCGGTTTGCCGGAAGTACGGCATCGACCAGGAAACGCCCGTGGGCTGGCTCAGCGCCGACAAGCTGCGGGTGCTGCTCTACGGTACCGGCGGCGAGCGGTTGGAGTTTCGCTACGTCAATCAGTCGGGCCGGGAGCGCACGTACGAGGCGGTCTACGAAGGCGTCGTGCCGCAGCTGGAACGGCGGTACCGGGAAGCCCAGTCCGATTGGGCCCGCTCGGAGATCGAGCAGTACATGAGCTCCCGGCCGTGTCCCGACTGCCGAGGCGGGCGGCTGCGGCCCGAGAGCCTCGCGGTGACCGTGGGCGGCCTCAACATCATGCAGGTGACGGCCCTGCCGGTGCGGGAGGCTCGGAAATTTTTTGCGCGCCTTGAGCTCTCCGAGCGGGAGCGGACCATCGCCCATCAAGTGCTCAAGGAGATCCAGGCCCGGCTTGGGTTTCTTGAGGACGTAGGATTGGACTATTTGACCTTGGACCGGCCCGCGGGGAGCTTGTCGGGCGGTGAAGCGCAGCGCATCCGGCTCGCGACGCAGATCGGGTCGCAGCTTGTCGGCGTCTTGTACATTTTGGACGAGCCCAGCATCGGGCTTCACCAGCGGGACAATGAGCGGTTGCTCAACACGTTGAAGGGCCTGCGGGATCTGGGAAACACCTTGATCGTGGTCGAGCACGACGAGGACACCATCCGCAGCGCCGACTACATCGTCGACATCGGCCCGGGCGCGGGCGCCCACGGCGGTCGGGTGGTGGCCGCCGGGACGCTGGCGGATATATGCGCGGCGCCCGAGTCCATCACCGGCCAGTATTTGTCGGGCCGCCGGTCCATTCCGGTGCCTGCATCCCGCCGGGCGGGCAACGGCAAACGTCTCCGCATTCGGGGAGCCCGGGAGCACAATTTGAAAAACATCGATGTGGACATCCCCCTGGGCGTGTTCGTCTGCGTCACCGGCGTTTCCGGTTCGGGCAAGAGCACGCTGATCAACGAGATCTTGTACAAGGGGCTGGCCCAGGCGCTGCACGGCGCGAACCAAAGGCCAGGCGACCACGACCAGATCGAAGGCATCGAGCACTTGGACAAGGTCATCGACATCGATCAGTCGCCCATCGGGCGGACGCCCCGCTCCAACCCCGCGACGTACACGGGGGCGTTTGACAGCATCCGCGAAGCGTTTGCCCAGGTGCCGGAAGCCAAGATGCGGGGCTACTCGCCGGGACGCTTCAGCTTCAACCTGAAGGGCGGCCGCTGCGAGGCGTGCAAGGGCGACGGCATCATCAAGATCGAGATGCACTTTTTGCCTGACGTGTACGTGCCGTGCGAAGTCTGCAAGGGGAAACGGTACAACCGGGAGACGCTGGAAGTCCGCTACCGGGGCAAAACCATCGCGGACGTGCTGGCCATGCGGGTTGAAGAGGCCCTGGAATTTTTCTCGGCCCATCCCCGCATCCGCCGCAAGCTCCAGACCCTCTACGACGTGGGCCTCGGCTACATGGAGCTGGGCCAGCCGGCCACGACCTTGTCGGGCGGCGAAGCCCAGCGGGTAAAGCTGGCCACCGAGCTGAGCCGGCGCAGCAACGGGAAAACGTTGTACATTTTGGACGAGCCCACCACCGGGCTGCACACGGCCGACATCGAAAAATTGCTGCAAGTCCTCCAACGGCTAGTCGACGCGGGCGATACGGTCGTGGTCATCGAGCACAATCTGGACGTCATCAAGACCGCCGACTACATCATCGATCTGGGCCCCGAAGGCGGCGACGGCGGAGGCCGGGTAGTGGCCACCGGAACCCCGGAAGACGTGGCCGCGGTGCCCGAGTCCCACACCGGCCGGTTTTTGCGGCAAGTCCTCGCATCAGGCCGGGGAGGCGAGGCGACCCCCGGCGGGGGAAAGCGGGCGGTGCCCGCTGTGCTATAATGGACCCGGTGATGGGCTTGGCGAGCGGGCAAAACGGGGCTTCACCGGACGCCGGGGGTGAGCTGCGGGAGAAGCTTTCGGCGTTGCCCAACCGGCCCGGCGTGTATCTCATGAAAAACGCCGCCGGAGAGGTTATCTACGTCGGCAAGGCGGTCTCCTTGCGCAACCGGGTCCGCAGCTACTTCCAGTCGCCCGCGGGTCTTTCGGCTAAAGTCCGGGTGATGGCCGCGCAGGTCGCGGACATCGACTATATCGTCACCGGATCCGAAGTGGAAGCCCTGATTCTCGAAGCCAACCTGATCAAGGAGCACCGGCCCCGCTACAACGTCCGCCTGCGGGACGACAAGGCGTATCCGTACCTGAAAGTCACCGTCAACGAGCCGTATCCCCGGGTCGTGGTGAGCCGCCGGGTCGAGCAGGACGGCGCCCGCTACTTCGGCCCCTACACCAACGCCCACGCGGTGCGGGAAACGACCCGATTTTTGCGCAAGCTGTTTCCCATCCGCACCTGCAGCCTCGACTTGAGCGGCGATCTCAACTATCGCCCGTGCCTCCTCTACCACATCCGCCGCTGCGTCGGGCCGTGCGCCGGGCGGGTCGAGCCCGAGGAGTACGACCGGCTCATCGAGCAGGTATGCCTGTTTTTGGAAGGCCGGCACGAGCGGCTGCTGCCCGAGTTGTATCAGCGCATGAAAGCCGCCGCGGCGGCCCTTGAGTTTGAGCGGGCCGCCCGGATCCGCGACCAGATCCGGGCCATTGAGAGCGTCACCGAGCGCCAGAAGATCGTCAGCACCCGGGCGGAGGACCAGGACGTCATCGGATTCGCCCGCGAAGCCGACGCGGTCTGCGTACAGATCTTTTACGTGCGGGGCGGGCGTCTCATCGGCCGGGAGCACTTCTTTATGGAAGCGACGGCCGATGACGAGCCCGGGGAGATCATGCGGGCGTTCATTCAGCAATACTACCAGCGGGCCGCGTTTGTCCCCCAGGAGATTTTGCTCCAAGCGCCGGTCGAAGACGAGGCGGCCATCGAAGGCTGGCTGAGGGAGCAGCGGGGCGGCGCCGTCCGGCTGCGGGTGCCAAAGCGCGGGGAAAAGCGGCGGCTGGTGGAGATGGTGGCCGAAAACGCCCGGCTCGTCCTCAAGGAGCGCCTGGGCCAGCTGGCCCGCCGCACCGAGGAGGCCGAAAAGGCCATGGCGCAGCTTGCGGACGTACTCGGCCTGCCGAACGTTCCCCAGCGCATCGAGGCGTTTGACATCTCCAACATCCAGGGCAACCAGGCGGTCGCGTCCATGGTGGTGTTTGAGGACGGCCTGCCCAAGCCGGCCGACTACCGCCGGTTCAAGATTCGCACCAAGTCCACGCCCGACGATTTCGCCATGATGCGGGAAGTCGTCCATCGCCGCTTCTTGCGGGGGTTGCAGGAGCAGTCGCAACAAGTCGAGGAGCGGGGATTCGGCGTCTTTCCCGACCTGGTGCTCATCGACGGCGGCAAGGGACAGCTCAGCGCGGCCCGGGAGGTCATGCGGGAACTGGGCGTGGAGGACATCCCCGCCATCGGGCTGGCGAAACAGCTGGAGCAAGTCTTCGTCGAAGGCCGGCCCGACCCGGTGGAGCTGCCGTGGGCGTCGCCGGGCCTCAAGCTGCTGCAGCGAATCCGGGACGAAGCTCACCGGTACGCCATTACCTATCACCGGCGGCTCCGGGACCAGCGGACGACCCGCTCGGTGCTGGACGACATCCCGGGCGTCGGTCCCCGCCGCAAGCGGGAACTCATCAAGCGGTTCGGGTCTGTAGCCGGCGTGCGCCGCGCGACGGTCGACGAGATCGCCGCGGTGCCCGGCATTTCCCGCTCGCTGGCGGAGCGCATCGCCCTTCATTTGCGGGGATGACGGCCGGAGCAGCCGGCCCGAATGTTCCGCCGATTCGCCGCATTTGCCCCGTCCGGTTCCGGCTGCCCATTGACATGCCGGGATTCCCTCTGTATGATCGAGGTAGGATATCAATAAATTCAATGTGATGGTTTTAGATATTGAACTCCGTCTGGAGAAGGTGATGGCCGTGGCCCATCGCACCATCGGGCGGTGCCCGGTGTGCAACGACGACTTGGAAGTGCGCCGGCTGGAGTGCGTGAACTGCGGCACGGCGGTCGAAGGCCGGTTCGTCCAATCCCGGTTTGACCGGCTCAGTCCCGAACAGCAGGAGTTCGTCGAGGTGTTTCTCCTTTCCCGGGGCAACATCAAAGAAGTGGAGCGGGTGCTGGGCATCTCCTACCCGACGGTGCGAAACCGCCTGGACGCGGTGCTGGAGGCCATGGGGCACAAGGTGGAGCGGGATTCCGGCGGCGAGCGGCGGGCCCAGATCCTGGCGGCCCTGGACCGGGGCGAGATCACCGCGGCCGAGGCCATTAAAATGCTGAAAGGGTGACGGGCGTGAAAGAAGAACGGCTGCTCATCCTGACGATGGTGCAGGAAGGAAAAATCACAGCCGAGGAAGCGGCAGAGCTGCTTGAGGCGCTGGCCCACAGCCAGGGAAGCCCGCGGGAAAAGCTCGCTGAGCGGATGACCGACGTCCGCGAGGCCTTGGAGCGAGCCCGCAACCAGGTGGAGGAGAGGATCGACGCGGCCCGGGAGCGGGTGTCGGCCGCCCGGGCACGGGTAGGCGTGGACGGCGAGGAGGTGCTCCAAGGGCTTGACGATGTGTTCCGCAGCGTCGAACGGAGGATTGGCCGGCTGTTCGGCGAGTTGCCTGAAGCGGCTGGCCGCTGGTTGCCGCGGGGTTTCCGGCCCAGCGCCGTGGACGTGGTGCAGAAGGTCTACGAAGGGGAGTTCCCCGCCGGCGTGTCCGAGGCCGAGGTGGCCTTGTTCACCCGGGACGGGGCGGTGATGGTGGAAGCCGGCGACGGCCCGGGATACCGGGTTGAGATTTTGGCCGACGTGTACACCGACCAAGAGGACAAGGCCGCGGAACTCGTCGCGCAGGCCGTCCGCTGGGAGGCGTCTCCGTCGGGTTTCCGCCTCATGGCCGGCGACCGCCGGGATGTGAGCGCCCGGGTCCGGGCGGTGCTTCCCCGCCACTTGGCCTACCAGCTGGAATGCCAGGCGGCCGACGGAACGATCCGCTGCACCGGCCTTGAGTGCACCAAGTTGCGGGTAGCGACCGCCGACGGGGCCGTCCGGTTGTCGGGCATCCGGGCCGGAGAGCTGGAAGCGTCCACGGCCGGCGGCTCCATCCGGCTGGATGGGTGGGCCGATCGGGCCCGGTGTACGACCGCTGACGGTTCTATCGAGGCGCGCCTGGCCCGGCCCGCACACCGCGGCTCGGCCGGGGCGGCCGACTGGGAACTGCGCGCGAGCGACGGGCGCATCCGGCTGGTGCTGCCGTCTACAGACGACGTAGGCGTGCAGGTCGACCTGGAGACCGCCCGCGGCCGCGTGAAGTCCGGCGTTCCCGGCCTGGACGGTGAGGCCGGAACGCCGGGGAGAGGCTTGCGGGCACAAACGCCGGGGTTTGAGGCAAAGCCGGTCCGCATCCGCGTCAAGGCTCGGACGGCTTCGGGTTCCATCATCGTTACCGCCGCCTCCGCCCAAGAGCATCAGGCGTGAGCGGTTTGGAAATCCAACCTGGGAGGCGAAGGGGACGGGCCATGGACGAGCGGCTGCGGATCTTGCGCATGGTGGAAGAGGGCAAGGTGTCGGCCGACGAAGCAGCGAAGTTGCTCGAGGCCTTGGGCGAGAGCAAGGACGGGTCCGGGGTCCGGCGGCGCAACCGGTTTTTGCGGGTGCACGTCAAGGAGGGGGAAAAGACCCGGATCAACGTCAACGTGCCGCTGGAGCTGGCCCGGCTGGCGCTGCGATTTGTGCCGAAAAGCGCCCTGAAGCTCGAGGGCGTGCCGGTGGAGCCCGAGGAACTCGCCCGCATGCTGGAGGAGGGGGTCGAGGGGAAAATCGTCGACGTCGACATCGACGGCGACGACGGCAAGACCCGGGTGGAGATCGTCGTGGAGTGAAAGCCCGGGCCAGTTTGGATTGGGTGGGACGCGAGATTTGGCCATTCGCTTGGTAGCTGTCGACCTGGACGATACGTTGCTGAATGAGGACCTGGCTATTTCGCCCCGGTCTCGCCGGGCCATCGCCCGGGCCCAAAAGGCGGGTATTGCAGTGGTTTTGGCCACGGGCCGCATGTTCCCGTCGGCGAGGCCTTACGCCCTTAGCCTGGGCCTGACGGGCCCGCTCATCACGTACAACGGGGCCATGATCAAAACGGCCGCGGGAAACCTTTGGTGGCACCGGCCGGTACCCCGGGACGTGGCCTTGGAGGTGCTGGACTGGGCACAATCGGCCGGTGGAGCGGTGCAGTGCTATCTTGACGATCGGCTGTGCGTTCCCCGGATCACCGAGGAAGTCCGGTATTACACCGAGATCGCCGGCATTCCCGCCCAGGCCGTGGGTGATATGCGGCGCCTGCTGTCAGAGGGCGAGCCTACAAAGATGTTGAGCGTCGGCTCTCCGGAAGCGGTGCGGGCATGGGAGGCCGATCTCAAGGCCCGGTTCGGCCCGCGCCTTGCGGTGACCATCTCCAAGCCGCGCTTTGTCGAGATGCTGCGGCCCGGGGTGTCGAAGGCCTCCGCTTTAGCGGAGGTGGCCCGCCGCCTGGGCGTCGACCGCGGCGATGTTTTAGCCATCGGCGATAGCTTCAACGATCTGGAGATGCTCGACTGGGCCGGGGTGGGCGTCGCGATGGGCAATGCACCGCCCGAGGTGCAGGCCGCCGCCGATCACGTCGTCCGCTCCAACGTGGAGGAGGGCGTAGCCGAAGCCATCGAGCGGTTTGTGCTGAACTGAACCACACTGGAAGGCGTCTGCGTTGGACAACGGGCAAGAAATGCATTAGACTCTAGGAGGAAAGCCAGCCGGCGCCGGAGAACGTGCGGGAGCAGGGGTGACGGCCTGTGGCCTTGGTGGAGTTGGAAGGCGTCTCTAAGACGTACCGGCAAGGGAAGCTCGAAGTTCCCGCTCTCCGCGGCGTCGATCTTGAGATAGAGGCCGGCGAGTTCACAGCCATTGTCGGCCCGTCGGGGTCGGGCAAAACGACCTTGCTCAATCTGATCGGTTGCCTAGACGTTCCAACCGCGGGAATCGTGCGGCTGGCGGGCCGGGAGCTTTCCCGGCTCGATCGGAATGCGCTGGCCGATATCCGGCGGGAAAAGATCGGATTCATTTTCCAGTCGTTCAACCTCATCCCCGTGTTGACCGCCAAAGAGAACGTAGAGTTTGCACTCGCCCTCCTGCGCCGGAACGGTGCCGGCCAGGTCCACGGCGAGCAGGTGACGGAGTTGCTGGCCGAGGTCGGTCTGGCAGGCCTCGAGAATCGCCGGCCGGGAGAGCTCTCCGGGGGCCAGCAGCAGCGGGTCGCCATCGCCAGGGCGTTGGTCAAAGCCCCGGCCATTGTACTGGCCGATGAACCTACCGCCAACCTTGATTCCGAAAACGGCCGGGCGATTCTTGAGTTGATGCGGGCGATGAACGAGCGGCGGGGAACGACGTTCGTCTTCAGCACCCACGATCCGATGGTGATGGAATACTCGCGCCGCATTGTCACGCTGCAGGACGGGCGCGTCGTCGCGGACGAGAGGAGAGAGCCCGATGCCGCTCCTCATCCGGCTCGCTGTTCGTAACCTGTGGCGCAACCGCCGGCGGACGATCCTGACGTTTGGCGCTGTGGCGCTGGGCATCGTGTACCTGATCCTGGTGGATTCCCTGCTGCGGGGCTTGACCCAGTCCAGCATCGACAACTTGCTCGACTTCGAAAGCGGTGACCTCCAGATCCATGCCCCGGGCTACTTTGACGAGCGCGAGGATCTGCCCTTGGAACCGGCACTTCCAGTGGACCGATTGATCAACGAGGTGCGCGCCGTAGCCGGCGTGCGGGCTGCGGCCCCGCGCCTTGTGGCGCCGGCCCGGCTCCACGCCGGATGGGAGGAGTTTCCGGTCGTCCTCGTAGGGATCGAACCGGAGCTGGACAGCGGGACGCTGCGCATCATGGACTATGTGGAAGGGCGTGCGCCTGAGAATGGCGCCGCGGAAGCCATGATCGGCGCGAGCTTGGCCGAACTGCTCGAGATCGGCACCGGCGACTGGGTCGTCTTGACGACCCGCACCCGCGACGGCGCCATCCAGGCGCTGGACGTGCGCGTCACGGGACTTGTCCGCACGCCCAACCCGAACGTCAACCGCAATCACGTTTATCTTCCCTTGAACACGCTGGGCGAGTCGCTGGCCGTGCCGGGCGAAGCGACGGTCATCGTCGTCCGGGCCGGCGCCGGGGAGTCGTTGAAGGAGCTGGCCCGGCGCGTCGGAGAACACCTGGCGGCGGCCGGGACGGCGGCGGACGTGTACACGTGGGAGCAGTCGAACGCGGAGTTGGTAGCCCTGATCCGGACGGAAACCGTGTCGGACGGTCTGGTGATTGCCATCATCCTGGCCATCAGCCTGGTCGGCATCGCGAACACGACGTTGCTGTCGGCGCTGGAGCGGCGCCGGGAGATCGGAACGATGAAGGCGTTGGGCATGCGGGAGGGCGAGATCGTGGGCCTGTTCCTGCTGGAGGCTGTGGCCACCGGGCTTTTGGCGGTGGGGACCGGATTCGCGGTGGGTGCGGCCGCCAACGCCTACCTCGTCGCCGTCGGGATGGACATCTCCGCATTTTTCGGCGACCTGGACGTCGGCTATCCCGTCACCGGGGTCGTTTACGGCGTCTGGCATCCGCAGACGTTTGTGCTGGCCGGCGCGGCGGGCCTTGTCACGTGCGCGCTCGCCGCGTACTTGCCCGCCCGGCGGGCGGCCCGGCAGGATGCGGCCGCGACGCTCCGGCCGTAGGAGGGCGGTTCATGTCCTTGCTCCGTGTTGCATGGCGCAATTTGGGCCGGGCCCGGGCCCGCACGGCACTGAGCGTGGCGTCCATCGCGGCCGCCGTCATGGTCGTGGTGCTGCTCAAGGGCGTGGTGGACGGCATCCTGGGGACGATGGAAGACAGCACCATCCGCCTCAGCAGCGGGCACGTGCGGGTCATCGACCAGGAATACCGGCGCCGGGAGCGGCTGTTGTCGCTGCAATACCCGGTGGACGGGTTCGACGGCGAGGGCTACCAGGCCATGGTCGACTCGCTGACGCGCATCGAGGGTGTCGCCCTGGTGGCGCCCCGGTTGCGGTTTGCCGGTCTGATCAGCCGGGAAGACGAGCTGCGCAGCACGCTGGTGGTGGCCGGGGACCCGGGCGCCGAGCGGGAGCTTTTGCGGGTCGACCGCTACTTGGCCGAAGGTCGTTTCCTGGAGCCCGGAGCCCGGGAGGCGGTGATGGGCCGGCGCTTGCTCCAGCGGCTCGACATGCAGGTAGGCGACCGGTTCACCTTGGTGTTCAGCACGGCGCTGGGGGCGCTGCGAGGGTATACGTTGACGGTCGTCGGGGCGTTTGAAAGCGGGCTCACGTATCTTGACGACGGGGCCGTCTTCATCCCGCTGGATGTCGCCCAGGCAGCGCTGGACATGGGGCCCGCGGTCACCGAGGTGCTGCTCATGGGCGGCCAACCGGGGGACGCCCGCCGGCTCAAGGCCGAGGTCGATGCCGTGCTGGCCCGGGAAGGCGCCGCCGACCGGTACCTGGCGGTTCCGTGGTATGAACACAACGAGATCACCGGATTTTTGGAAACTGGGCGCCGCATCTACGACGGGATTTATATCGGCCTTCTGGTGCTGGCCAGCTTCGTGGTGGTCAACACCTACACGATGATCGTCAACGAGCGCCGGCGGGAGATCGGCATGCTGAGCGCCTTGGGCATGAGGCCGGGACAGGTGCGGGCCCTATTCTTGCTGGAAGGGGCATTGAGCGGATTGCTTGGGAGCGTGCTGGGGGCTGCGGTGGGCGCCCTGGTGCTCGCGGTGCTGGCCCGCACGGGTTTGCCGATGCCAGGAGTTGAGGCGTTGGGGGAGGACTTCATGTACCCGACGGTGTTGTACCCGGCGTTCAGCGCCGGGGTAGTGGCCTACGCCGTCGTGGGCGGCATCGCGGTCACCGTGGCCGCCGTGTATTTGCCCGCTGCCTTCGCGGCGCGGCTTCGGCCGGTGGAGGCGTTGCGGGGTTAGGAGGGGGAATCGGCATGCGCCGGAGCGGTTTGCAGAACCGGCAGGCGCTGGCGTGGTTGTCTTGTTTGCTGGTGGTGCTGTCGGGCCAGGCGCTGGCGGCGGCCGGACTTACGGCCGAGGAGATCATCGCCCGGGTCGACGCCAATTCGGATGTCCAAAGCAGTCACGGCTACAGCACTATGGTCATCCGTACCGGCCGGAGGGAGTTGACCAAGGAAATGGAAATATGGAGTTCCGGCGACAATGCCCTGGTCAGCTTTCACAATCCGGCCGATCGCGGCACCAAGTACTTGAAGCTGGGCAATGAGCTGTGGATGTATTTTCCGGACGCGGACGACCTGGTAAAGATCTCCGGGCACATGCTGCGCCAGGGATTCATGGGCAGCGACTTTTCCTACGAGGACACCTTGGAAAACCGGCGCCTCACGGATCTCTACGAGTTCTCGCTGCTGGGGGTCGAAGAGTGCGACGAGTCGGAGTGCTACGTGCTGGAGGCGACGGCCCGGCCGGGGGTGGAAGTGACCTACGCCCGCCGGCGGATGTGGATCGATCGCGAATTGTTCGTGCCGCGGCGCGAGGAGCTTTATGCGGCGGGCGGCCGGCTGTTGAAAGTGTCGCGGGTTGAGCGCATCGAGGAAATTGACGGCCGGTTCATTCCCACCCAGGTCACCATGGAGGACGTTTTGCGGCAAGGATCCTCCACGACGCTGTTCGTGAGTGACCTGGAGCTGGATGTCGAGATCCCCGACGACCTGTTCTCATTGCGCAGCCTGATGCGGTAGGGGGACGACGCCATGCGTTCTGAGCGGGCCCGCACGACGGGACGCGGGTTTGCCCTTGCGGTACCGGTCGTGGGGGGGGGGGGGGGGCGCGCGGGCGCGGGGGGGGGGGGTGTGGTGTGGGGGGGGCGCGGGGGGCCGGGCGGGGTAGG
>JACDOI010000038.1 GCA_017656145.1 Bacillota bacterium
GGCCCCCTGGACGGGCGCCGGTTTGGGCCCGCGCCCCCCGCCACCGCGGCGCACCCGTTGCGCCCCGGCCACAAACGCGCCCGCGCCCCCGGCGCAGCCGCGGGCCAGGTGCGGTGGCGGGGGCCGTGGGGCGGCTGGCTGCACTTCGTGGAGTCGGTGCCGTTGCGGGATGAGGCGGGCCCCCTTTTGTCCGCACAGATTGTGGCGCCCAATCCCCTGCCGCGCATCACATGGATCGCGTACGGAACACCCAGTCTCCGCCACCAGTTTTTCGTTGCGGACGGCACCGCACTGTTCGGACGGCACCTCCGGCTTTCGTGGGGGCGCGGCTGGCAAGCGGGAGCCGAACTGGCCTCCACGGGCGAACCCGCCATCGTCTCGGTGGCCGAGTGGGCCCGGTTTGCCAGAATCGAAACAGGTTTTGGCCGCCACCGGATCTGGTTCAGCGTCCACGGCACATCGCCGGGGTTTCGGTCGCTGGCGAATCCGGACTACCCGTTCCGGCGGGGCCGGACCGGAATTGAGGGCCGCTGGCAGTTTCGCCCGGCAACGGGTCATTTGCTGAGCGTATTCGGACGGTACACGTCCCCGCTTTCATCCGGGTCCGAGGAATTGGACGGTTTGCTGTCGTACTCGGCCGCGCCCCGGGGCCGGTGGGCATGGCGGGTCGATGTGGAGTGGCGGCGGCGGGAAGGCGAAGGGCGACTCCACTCGTGGGAAATCCAAGCCCGGGATCCAGAGCGCCGTCTGGAGCTGTCGGCGAAGGTCTACCCTGGCGAGAGCCCGCTTCGGGTTCGGCCGGCATTTGAGTGGGCCGGGTCCGGTTGGCGCCTCAGGGTCACGGCGGACACGGGCTTTCCGGGCTGGCGGATGGAGTGGCGGCTGTTGGATCATCCTGCCTGGCAGGTGACGGCGGTGTACAAGGTCCGCGGTGAGGCGGGGGATGACGGGCAAGGGCGAACGTGGAGCCATGTGTCCGTTGCTCACCGGGTGCCGGGCTTCGGCTCCGTGTGGGTCAAGTGGGGCCGATGGGATCAGGGACGCCTGGATGTCGGCTGGTCTTGGCCCGCGGAGGCGGCCCTTGGCCTGTCGGTCGACTTCTAACGGCCGGGGCTGGTGGCATAGGGGTATTCCTGGGAGGCCTGGGCCCGGTGCGATATAGCGATCTGGCGGGCAAGGAGATCATCGACATCGACCAGGGTATCCGGCTCGGCGTCATCAACGACACCGACCTGGTGCTGGACACTGAGTCGGGCAAGGTGGCCGCCATCATCATTCCAAGCCGGGGAGGTTGGTGGCAACGGCGGGAGTTGGAAATCCCCTGGCATGGTATCCGCAAGATTGGAGTGGACCTGATCATCGTAGACTTGAGCACGGCGGTAGACTGGCACGGGCGGGAGCGGACGGGCGGGGCGCTGGCGGCCCGAGGGCGGGCGGTTTGGGATGCGCCATCCGAGCCCGATGACGGCTAGAGCGCATACGTTCGGGACGGGCGGGGATAATAGCCTGCGCGAGACACTCTTCCCAGGAGGGACTGGCGTATGGCGACCACCATCGGCTTGTTCGACTCCCGCGACCAGGCGGAGCGGGCCGTTCGGAAATTGCGGGATGAAGGGTTCAGCGAGAAGGAGATTTCCCTTGTGGCCCGGGGCGGGGAAGGCCGGCAGGGGCGCGGCCGGGGCGATGCCGAAGCGGCTCAGGAGGGGTTCGGGACCGAAGACGCATCGCAAGGCGCCGCCTGGGGCGGCGGCATCGGGGCCCTCGGGGGCCTTCTGGCGAGCGCGGGGGCTCTCGCGATTCCGGGCATCGGGCCCATCGTGGCTATGGGACCCCTCGCGGCGACCTTGTCGGGCGCGGTGGCCGGCGGCGTTGCGGGTGGGCTGATCGACATGGGGATCCCCGAGGAACGGGGCCAGCAGTACCAGGAAGAAGTCAAACGGGGACGCATCCTTTGCACGGTCGAAGGCGACCAGGACCGGGTGGAGCAGGCTGCCCAGCTGTTGCGGGAGGCGGGCGCGCGGGACGTGGAAACTCACGGCGGCCTCTAGACAACCCTTCTTGACATCGTCTATGGCTTGTAGGACAATAAGCCCAGGGTCAGGCGGTTGGCAAACGCTGGATGGCCAACCGTCTCGCATTTTTATCCAATAGACGCAGGCGGCAAACGGGGAAGCGGGTATGAAACATCGGGTCCTGGTAGTAGGCTCCTCCGGGCGCATGGGCCGGGAAGTCGTTCGAGCGGTCACCGATGCGCCGGACATGGAAGTCGCCGGTGGTGTGACCCGGGGCGACGACCTGGAGGAGGCGATTCGGCGGACCGGTCCGACGGTGCTGGTCGACTTCACCGTGCCCGGGGCGGTGGTCGACAACGTGCATGCGGCCGTCCGGGCGGGTATTCCCGCGGTGGTGGGCACTACGGGCATGTCCGCGTCGGACTTGGCCGATCTTGACCGGGCCGCGCGGGAAAAGGAAGTGGGCGTGCTGGTCGCGCCCAACTTCGCCCTGGGAGCAGTGCTCATGATGAAATTCGCGCGGGATGCGGCCCGCTACTTTCCCCATGCCGAGATCATCGAGTTGCACCATGACGGCAAGAAAGACGCCCCTTCCGGCACGGCCATCAGGACCGCGGAGCTTATCGCGCAAGGCCGGGGCGGCTCGCCGCTCAGCCGGGAAGAGCTGGAGATCATCGGCGGAGCCCGGGGCGGCAACCATCACGGCGTGCCGATCCACAGCGTCCGGTTACCCGGACTGGTTGCGCACCAGGAGGTGATCTTAGGCCTGCCCGGCCAGACCCTCCGCATCCGCCACGATTCCATCGATCGCTCGTCGTTCATGCCCGGTGTACTGCTCGCCATACGCCGGGTCGGCGAACTTCAAGGGGTCGTCTACGGGTTGGAGAGGCTCCTGTTTCCGGACTGGGAGGCGCCCTCACCCGCCCCCTGACGGGTTCATATATTACTACCGTACATGGGGGGAGCTGTCCAGCTCGCCTCCTCCCACGCCACGGAGGAGGGAGAGGATGGCCGGTCTCTTGGAGGGAGTCCCCGTCGCGGTCCTCGGCGGTGACCGGCGGGAGGTGGAACTGGTTCGGGCGCTGGCGGCGAGCGGCGCCCGGGTTCGCGTCGCGGGGTTGCCCGCGGGCGGTGTGCCGGGCGTGGAGCGGGTTCGCTCGGCGCGCGAGGCGGTGGCTGGCGCCCGTGCGGTGGTGGCGCCCATGAGCGGCACCGATGAGCACGGTCGCGTTCCGACGCCGCTGGAGCCTTCCGCCGGCCTGCGGTTGGGGCGGGAGTTGTTCGGCCAGATGGGATCCGGTACGCCGCTGTTCATTGGCACCGTCCGCCCGGCGGTGGCCCAGGCGGCCGCTGCGGCGGGCGTGCGGGTGATCGAGGTGGCCGAGATCGACGAGATCGCCATCGCCAATTCCGTGCCGACCGCTGAAGGCGCCGTGCAAATCGCGATGGAGAAGCTGCCGGTGACCATCCACGGGGCGCGGGCGCTGGTGATCGGGTTTGGGCGCTGCGGCTTTACCCTGGCCCGGCTGCTTGACGCGATGGGCGCTTGCGTGGACATCGTCTCCCGGCGGGCTTCCGACCTGGCCAGGGCGGAGGCGATGGGACTTTCGGCGTGGCCATGGCCGAAAATGCGCGAGGCCGTTTGGGACCGGGACGTCATCTTCAACACGGTCCCCGCTCCGGTGCTCGGCGAGGCGGTGCTGGCCCGTACCAGACCAGGCGTGCTCATCGTGGACATCGCATCGGCCCCGGGCGGGACCGATTTCGCCGCGGCCCGCCGGTTGGGGCGCGAGGCGTTGCTTGCGCCGGGCCTGCCCGGCAAGGTGGCGCCGGTGACTGCGGGACGCATCCTGGCCCGTCATCTCCCGGGGCTTATCCAGGCAGAACTCGTGCGGTCGTCCAAGGGCGCCTCCCCATGACCATCCGCCATGCGGTATGGGAGGGGATCGGCTGTGCGGTTTGCCGGGAAGACCATCGGGTTCGGCGTTGCGGGCTCCCACTGCAGCTACGACGAAGTGCTGCCCCAGATCGCCCGCCTGCGGGAGGAAGGGGCCGAGGTGGTGCCCGTCATCTCGGAGACGGTGCGGACGACCGATACCCGGTTTGCCACCGCCGCGGAGCTTCGCGAGCGCCTGGCCGAGTTGACCGGCCGGGCTCCCATCGACTCCATCGTCGACGCGGAGCCCACGGGACAGCAGAAGACGTTTGATGCGTTTGTGGTCGCGCCGTGCACGGGAAATACGATGGCGCGCTTGGCCAACGCCGTCACCGACAGTCCGGTGCTGATGGCGGCCAAAGGGACGCTCAGGAACTTGCGGCCTGTAGTCCTGGCCATATCCAGCAATGACGTGCTCGGCGCCAACGCAATGAACCTGGCGATCTTGCTCATGCGCAAGCACGTGTACTTCGTGCCGTTCGGCCAAGACAACCCCGAGGTGAAGCCCACCTCGTGCGTGGCCGAATTCGAGCTCATCCCGGACACTGTGGCCGCCGCGCTGGAAGGTCGTCAGCTGCAACCGCTGTTGCTGGAGCGTCAAAAACGCCCGGTACGGTGACGGGCGAGAGATGGGGGTAAGATGCGTGAGGCCGCTAACGGTGGCGATCGTCGGCGCCACAGGGGCTGTCGGCGAAGAGTTGCTGCAAATCTTGTACCAGCGCCGGTTTCCTGTGGGCGAACTGCGGCTTTTGGCCTCATCCGGCAGCGCGGGACGCATGATCTCCACACCGGGCGGCGAAGTTCGGGTGGAGGCCGCATCCACAGAGAGTTTCCGCGGGGTGGACGTCGCATTTTTTAGCGCCGGCGGCGCGGTAAGCCGGGAACTGGCGCCGGCCGCGGCCGCGGCGGGGGCTGTGGTCATCGACAACACGAGCGCGTTCCGGCTGGAACCGGACGTACCGCTGGTGGTGCCCGAGGTCAACGGGAAAGCCGCGTTGAGTCACCAGGGAATCATTGCGAATCCCAACTGCTCCACGATCATCATGCTGGTCGCCCTGAACCCGCTGTACCGGCACGGGGGCATTCGCCGGATCGTGGTTTCGACGTACCAGGCGGTGTCGGGCGCCGGGCGGCGGGCCATGGAGGAGCTGCTCGGGCAAGTGAAGGACTTCGCCGCCGGACGGGAAAGCGAAGCGCGAGTGCTGCCGGTGGCCTCCCATCCCCGGCATTACCCGATCCTGTTCAACCTCATCCCCCAGGTGGACGTGTTCGCCGAGGCAGGCTACACCCGCGAGGAGTGGAAGATGGTCAAGGAGACCCAGAAGATCTGGAACGATCCCGGGGTTCGGATAACTGCTACCACTGTTCGGGTGCCGGTGCTCAGGTGTCACGCGGAGAGCATCAATATTGAAACCGAGCGCAAGGTCACGGCCGAAGAGGCCCGCCAGATCTTGGCTGAGGCGCCTGGGGTGTCGGTGGTGGACGATCCGGCGGGCATGGAGTATCCCATGCCGCTTTATGCCGCTGGGAAAGACGATGTGTTCGTCGGCCGCATCCGGGAAGATTTGTCCATCGAGCGGGGACTCAATTTGTGGGCGGTAGGCGATCAAATCCGAAAGGGGGCCGCCCTCAACGCCGTACAGATCGCGGAGTTGCTGCTTGCAGAAGGGCGCCTCGGCTGACGGCCGCCCCGGTCTCGGGGAGGTGGGCCAGTGAAGATCCTGGTGCAAAAGTTCGGCGGGACGTCGGTGGTCACCGCCGGGCTGCGCCGCCAGGCGGTCGAACGCATCCTGGAGGCGAGGCGGGCCGGCTTTGCGGTGGTTGTTGTCGTCTCAGCCATGGGCCGGGCCGGGGACCCGTACGCGACCGATACGTTGCTTGGGCTGCTGGACGGCGGCTCCGAGGATGATCCCCGGGAGCGGGACTTGCTTTTGGCGTGCGGAGAGATCATCGCTTGCGTTGTGCTGGCCCACGCCATCCGGGGACAGGGATGCCCCGCGGTGGCGCTGACTGGGCGAGAGGCGGGCATCGTCACCGATAACCAGTTCGGCAACGCCCGGATCTTGCGGGTGGAACCGGAGCCGTTGCTCGGGCATCTAGAGGCCGGGCGGGTGGCGGTGGTTGCGGGGTTCCAAGGTGCGACGGCCGACGGACAGGTGACCACTTTGGGCCGCGGCGGCAGCGATACGACCGCAGCGGCTTTGGGAGCGGCTTTGCGGGCCGAGTCGGTGGACATCTACACGGACGTGGAAGGGGTGTACACCGCCGACCCGCGCCTTGTACCCGATGCGGTGCGACTGGAGCGGGTGAGCTACCGGGAAATCGTTGAGATGGCCCACCTGGGGGCCCGGGTTGTCCATCCCCGGGCTGTGGAGATCGCGATGGAGGGTCGGGTGCCCCTGCGCATCCGATCGACCGCGAGCAACGGCCCGGGAACGCTGGTGTGCGACGGGATGGGTCTGGGCGGGATTGTGCCCAGCGACCGGATAGTGACGGGCATCGCACACGTTTCCGGGCGGGTCCAGTTTCGCCTCTCCTCCTCGAGCGACTTCAACCGGGAAGGCCTCGCGCGCCGAGTGTTCCAGGAGCTGGGACGGGCGAGCGTCAGCGTCGACATGATCCACGTCTCGCCGCACGCGGTGCAGTTCATCGTCGAGCAGGGCCGACGGCTTACCGCAGAGGAAGTGCTGCGCGGTCTGGAGGTGCGCTACGAGGTCGAGGACGGGTTAGCCAAGGTGTCGGTCGTCGGCGCCGGGATGCACGGCGTGCCGGGGGTGATGGCCCGGGTGATGGAAGCCTTGCACGGGGCGCGGGTCCCCGTGTTCCAAACGACCGACTCCCACGCCAACATTTCCTGCCTCGTGCGGGAGTCGGACGTCGAGAAGGTAGTGCGGGCCCTGCACCGGGAGTTCGGGCTGGGACAACAACCGATTCACCGACAGGAGGCGACGGTGCATGAAGCTGGGTAGCGTATTGACCGCGATGGTCACCCCGTTCCGGCCGGACGGGACGCTGGACGTGGAGCAAGCGGCCCGCCTGGCGGCGCACCTGGTGGAAATCGGCAACGACGGGGTCGTCGTGGGGGGATCCACCGGCGAATCGGCGACGTTGAGCGACGAGGAGAAACTGAAACTGTTTGCCGCGGTGGTCGAAGCCGTCGGCGGCAGAGCCACCGTCATCGCAGGAACAGGCACCTACGACACCCGACACAGCATCCACCTGACAAAGGAAGCCGAGAAACTCGGAGTCGACGGGATTATGGCCGTCGTGCCGTACTACAACAAACCGCCCCAAGACGGTCTGTATGAGCATTTCCGGGCCATTGCGGAGAGCACGTCCCTGCCGGTCATGCTCTACAACGTTCCGGGCCGGACAGGGCAAAACTTGCTGCCCGAGACGGTGGCGCGCCTTGCGGAAATCGACAATATCGTGGCCGTGAAAGAATCCAGCGGTAATATGGACCAAGTGTCCGAGATTCGCCGCCGGACGCCCCCGGAGTTTCTCATCTACAGCGGGGACGATTCCCTCACGCTGCCCATCCTGGCAGTGGGCGGGACCGGGGTCATCAGCGTCGCCGGGCATCTCGTGGGACGCCGCATCCGGGCGATGATCGACGCGTTCCAAAAAGGGGACGTCAAGACCGCCACCGCCATTCACCTGGAGCTGTTGCCGATCTTCAAGGTCATGTTCATCACCACCAATCCGATTCCGGTGAAGACGGCCGTCAATATGATCGGTTTGCCCGTCGGCCCGCTGCGGCCGCCGTTGTGTGAGCCCACCGAAGAACAGCGCCAGGCCATCCGCCGGGTACTAGCGGACAGCGGCCTGTTGGATTAGGAGGAGACCGGCTTTTCTATGCCCATGCGCACCGACGCCGTCGCCGTCATCCCCCTTGGGGGATTGGGCGAAATCGGCAAAAACATGTGGGTGATTGAGACTTCCGAGGACATCGTTGTCATCGACGCCGGAGTCATGTTTCCCGAAGATGAGATGCTGGGCGTCGATTTGGTCATACCCGACATCTCGTATCTAAAAGACCGCAAGGAGAAAGTGCGGGCTATTCTGTTGACCCACGGGCACGAAGATCACATCGGGGCGTTGCCGTACGTGCTCCGGGAACTCAACGTGCCCGTGTACGGCACCCGGCTGACGCTCGGGCTTGTGCGCAACCGGCTTCAAGAGCATGAGCTGGACGATGTTCGGCTCATAGAGGTAAAGGCCGGGGACCGGCTGCGCATCGGGGGATTGGAGTTCGAGCTTATCCATGTCAACCACAGCATCCCCGACGTGGTCGCTTTGGCCATCCACACGCCGGCGGGCCCGGTGATCTTCGCCACGGACTTCAAGTTCGATCAGACGCCCATCGACGGGCGGCCTTCGGACGTCCAGCGTCTGGCGGAGCTGGGAGCCCGGGGCGTGTTGGCCTTGTTTGCGGATTCGACCAACGCTGAGCGTCCCGGATACACCTTGTCGGAGAAAGTAGTCGGCCAGGCGTTCATGGACGTGTTCCAAAACGCCCAGGGGCGCATCCTGGTGGCCACTTTCGCCTCCAACGTGCATCGGATTCAACAGGTGCTGGACGCGGCCGCCGCGTTTCAGCGGAAGGTGTGCGTCATCGGCCGGAGCATGATCAACGTCGTGCGCATCGCTTCGGAGCTGGGGTATCTGCGGTTTCCCGAGCGGATGCTGATCGATCCGTCGGAGATCGACCGCCATCCACCGGATCGCATCACGATCCTGACCACCGGCAGCCAGGGCGAACCGATGTCGGCCTTGTCCCGAATGGCCGCAGCGGAACACCGGCAAGTCGAAATCGTCCCCGGCGACACGGTCATCATCTCCGCGCACCCGATTCCGGGAAACGAACGGTTGGTGGGCAAGACCATCAATCAGCTGTACAAGCTGGGGGCGGAAGTCGTCTACCACGCGTTCAGCGGCATCCACGTGTCGGGCCACGCCAGTCAAGAGGAGCTCAAGTGGATGCTCAACTTGTGCCGGCCCCGCTATTTCGTGCCCATCCACGGGGAGTACCGGATGCTTTGGCACCATGCGCAACTGGCCCGTGAAGTCGGCATCCCGAGCGATCGGGTGTTTTTGCTGGACCTCGGCGACGTTTTGGAATTCACCGCGGACGGCCGCGCCGCGGTCAGCGGACGGGTTTCGGCGGGACAAGTGCTCGTCGACGGCCTGGGCGTCGGCGATGTGGGCAACGTCGTATTGCGGGACCGGCGGCAGCTGTCTCAAGACGGCATCTTGATCGCGGTGGTGACCATCGACAAGCGCACCGGCGCGGTAGTGGCGGGGCCGGACATCGTGTCCCGGGGGTTTGTCTACGTACGGGAGTCGGAGGCACTTTTGGAGGAAGCCCGGGAGTTGCTCGTGGAGTCGCTGGAGAAGTTGAAGGGACAGCAGATCGCCGAATGGGGCACCATCAAAAACAGCATGCGGGAGTCCTTGAGCCGCTTCCTCTACGAGCGCACCAAACGGCGGCCCATCATCTTGCCGGTCGTGATGGAAATTTGATCCGCCGGGCCGGCCGGCCGGTGCATGAGCAACCCCGGGGCAACGAATACTAGCGTCCGAGTGTCCGGCGAATTTCGGCCGGTATGGAAGGACGAGGCCGGCGCGCATGGAGGAGAAAGCGTCCCCGCAATCGCAAAGCTCCCGGGCCGGGAGCTCCGTTTCCATGGCCCAATTGGAAGCCATCCGCCAGCTGGGATTGGCCAACCCGCCGGGCAAGAGCGACAGCGCGTTTCACGTCCTGACCATCATCGGGCAGATCGAGGGCCATCTCCTCTTGCCCGCAAAGAACAAGACGACCAAGTACGAGCACGTCATCCCGCAGCTGGTGGCCGTCGAGCAAGATCCCAAAATCCGGGGACTGCTCGTCATTCTCAACACCGTCGGGGGCGACATTGAAGCGGGCCTGGCCATCGCGGAAATGATCAAGAGCCTGTCCAAACCAACCGTTTCGCTGGTTTTGGGCGGGGGACATTCCATCGGCGCGCCCATCGCGGTCGCGGCCGGCTACAGTTTCATCGCGCCCACCGCGACCATCACCATTCACCCGATTCGCCTGAGCGGGCTCGTCATCGGCGTTCCGCAAACGTACGAATACCTGGACAAGATGCAGGACCGGGTCATCCGCTTTTTGGTGGAACACTCCCGGGTGAGCGAGGAGAAGCTCCGGGAGGCCATGTTCCGCACCGGCGAGCTGGTCCGGGACGTGGGGACGGTGCTCATCGGTCGGGATGCGGTCGAATTGGGCCTCATCGACGAACTGGGGGGGCTTGACAAAGCCTTGGCCAAGCTCAGGCAGATGGCGGGCATGGATCCTGGCGGACATGCCGGACCCGCAGGGGAACCCGGAGCCTTCGGGTGGCGGGCACCCGCGGACCCGGGGTTCGTCCGGCGGGCGCTGGCCGGCCGGAACGGGACGTGAGCCGAAATGCTCTGGACTGTGATGCCGCCGGAATGGGTGTTTGAGGACGACGGGGGGCCGAGGCTGGCCGAGGTCGCCGCGGGAGCGATGAGGATAGTGCTTGAGGCCGGGCCCGGCGGCGCGTGGAGGGTTCAGCGGGTGTTGTCGACGAACCCCTTCGACTACTTGCGCCCGGAACTTTCCCCGGGCGCGTTGTGGATCGCCAACCCGCCGAGCGTATCCCGGGTGTGATCCGCGGTTGTTGGGCGAGCCACAGGATCTTGCGCCACCGGCAACCACCGCATTCCTGTGGACTGCCTGCCGTCGGGGCCGGGCCGCCGAATACGGCGGCTTGAGGGCGGGAACACTCGGGCCGGAGGGGGGAAACCGGTTGCGTTTCCGTCGAATCCGGCTGCTTGTACTGGCCGTCGCAATGGCGTCGGCTTTGTCAGTGAGCGCATTGCCTGAGCTTGCCCGTTCTCAAGCCGCCTACACCGTTCAGCCCGGCGACACGCTGTGGCATATCGCCCGCCGATACGGGACGACGGTGGCTCGCCTGGAGCAGCTGAACCCGGGCGTCGACCCGTACCGGCTGCGGGTGGGCCAAAGGATTCTGGTCCCGACCGCGGGCGGTCAAGCCGGCTCCCCGGTGCAAGGGGTTACCCGGGCGGAAGAAGTGGAGCTGTTGGCCCGGGTGGTGGCCGCCGAGGCGCAGGGCGAGCCGTACGCGGGCCAGGTCGCAGTGGCCGCGGTGGTGCTGAACCGGACTCGCAGCCCGCAATTTCCCAATAGCATCAGCGGGGTCATCTATCAGCCCCATGCGTTCGAATCGGTGTCCAACGGGCTCATCTGGCGGCGCCGGCCCAGCCAGCAGGCGTACCGGGCGGCCCAAGACGCGCTCAACGGCTGGGATCCGACCTACGGATCGCTCTTCTTTTGGAATCCGAGCAAACCGGTAAGCCCCTGGATTTGGTCGCGGTCCATCGTAGTCCGCATCGGCAACCACGTATTCGCCCGATGACGATCGGAGTTGGCAGCATGGATGTCCGGTGGCGGCGCTCGACCCTCATCCTGGCAGGCCTGTTGGTAGCCGCGATCGCCTGGGGCGGGGTGCAATGGTACCGGCGGGCCCAGGCCGAAACGATGCTATCCGCCCAGTACCAGAGAGCGTTTTACGAGCTTTTGTCTCAGGTGGAAAACACGGAAGTCTTGCTGGCCAAAAGCCTGGTGGCCGTCAGCGCACCGCAGCAGGTCATTCATCTCACCGACGTCTGGCGCCAGGCTTTCGGTGCCCAAGCGAACCTCAACCAGTTGCCGCTGGCCGGCATCTCCATCCTGCGTACGTCCCGGTTTTTGACGCAGGCCGGCGATTACGCGTACGCGCTGGCCCGCCAGGCCGCCCGGGGACAGGCTCTCACCGCCGGCCAATGGGAAAAGTTGGATGAGCTCAAGCGCCAGGCGGGTCTTGTAGCCAGGGAGCTGCAAGACGTCCTGACCGGCGCCACTGAGGGAGTGGTCCCCTGGCAAGAGATCGCCCGCTCAGCCAACCGCGGGCTGTCACGGGGCGAAACCCGGCTCCAGGACGGTTTCAAGCGGCTGGAACTTCAGTTGACCGAAGCGCCTACGCTCGTGTACGACGGTCCTTATTCGGATCACATCGAGCGCCGCGAGCCCCGGGGCCTGACCGGCCGCCCCATCACCGCCGATGAGGCGGTGGACATAGCCCAGCGGTTTGCATTCCAGGAGTCGGGCAGCGGGTCGGCCAGGGTTGTGGCCGAAGTCGACGGACCCATCGCGGCCTACCACGTGCGGCTTGAGCGGGAACAAGGCCTCGGCCAGGTCGATCTGCACATCAGCCGCCAGGGCGGTCACGTCGTCTGGATGCTGGATACCCGGCCCGTGGCCGAAGGCACCCTGTCGCTTGAGGAAGCGGCCGAGCGGGCCCGCCGGTTCCTGGAGGAGCAGGGCATGCCGAGCATGGAACCGACGTGGGCCGGAAAGAGCGACAACCGGGCCATCGTTCCGCTCGTGCCCGTGGAACGCGGGGTCCGGGTCTACCCCGACCTCATCAAAGTCGCGGTCGCCCTCGACGACGGGTCGATCGTCGGCTACGAGGCGTTAGGGTTTCTCATGTCCCATTACGACCGCGAAATTCCCGAACCCCGCATCAGCCGGGAGGAAGCTCGCGCGCGGCTCCACCCGGCGCTGACCGCGGGACCGGGTCGCCTTGCCCTGATCCCGCTGGAGACGCTGGAGGAAGTCCTCACTTGGGAATTCCCCGCCGAGCTGGACGGCGATCCGTACGTCGTTTACATCAACGCCCTGACCGGAGCGGAGGAGCAAATTCTCAAGCTCTTGACCACCGGCGAAGGAACCCTTGCTCTCTAAAAGCGCGCCCAGGGAAGCCTTGCTGGCCATCGGGAGGAGGGCCCGGCGGCCGGGCCGAACTAGTTGCACGGGCCAGGTGAAGGGCCCGGCCCGTGGACGGTGATCGGCGGGTGGCGATGCGCGCGGGCATTATCGGGCGCCCGGCGATCTTGGTGGCGGTTTTGATCGGCCTTGCGGCAGGCCTGGGCCGGCTGTGGACGCGTGTCGAGGGCTGGCGGCTTGATGCGCTCCCGGCGGTCTACGGCTCTTTAGAGGATATCCACACAACGACGGCTCTGGTGGTGCGGGACGAAACGCTTTTGGCCGCGCCGGCCGGCGGCCGGGTGACGTTGCTGGTCGAAGAGGGAACCCGGGTCCGGACCCAGGCGGTCATCGCCAGCGTCGAGACGACACGCGGCGAACGGTTGGTCCGGGCCCCCCGGCCCGGAACCGTCTTTTGGCACTGGGACGGATGGGAGCGCTTCGCGACGTCAGCGGCGGTGTTTGAGCGCTCTCCCGATCAGTGGCGGGAGGCCCGGTTCGAGGGCGGCCGCATGCAGGACGGGCAGGAAATCGAGTCCGGACGTCCCCTCGCGCGGCTCGTGAACAGCCATGCCGTCTACCTGTACGTGAGCTTGCGGGAACGGGACGTCTTAGAACCGGAGCAAACCATAGCGGTGCGGCTGCCCGCTGTTTCCGGCGACGAGTTGCGCGCGAGAGTCGTCGCGGTCCGCAACCGCCCGCAGGCGGCGCTGCTTGAGCTCGACCGGTACGTCCCGGTCTTGGACAGCGCCCGGTGGGTCGAGGCCGAATTGGTGCTGGCCCGATACAAAGGCGTCGCGATTCCGCTGGCCGCCGTTGTGTGGGTCGATGGTGAGCCCGGGGTGTTTTTGCGCCAAGAGACGGGCGTCACGTTCCGGGCGGTTCGCCTCGGCCCGAAGGTCAACGAGAGGGTCATCGTCGAAGGGATCGCCCCTGGAGAAACGGTGGTGGGCAACCCGTCGCGGGTGCGGCGCCCGTAGCAGGGGTGAACGAAGCGATGGAGAATCTGGCTGAAAACCTGAAACGGGTGCGGGAACGCATCGCGGCCGGGGCCGAACGGTCCGGTCGCGATCCGGCGTCGGTGACGCTCATCGCAGTGACGAAAGGCGTCGATGCGGAAACGATCTGCAAGGCGATCGACGCGGGCGTGACCGACATCGGGGAAAACCGGGTTCAGGAAGCCAGGGACAAGTTTCCCAGCCTGCCCGCGGGCGTCCGGAAACACATGATCGGCCATCTGCAATCGAACAAGGTGCGGCATTGCCTGGAACTCTTCGACATGATCCACTCGGTGGACCGGCTGTCCCTGGTTGAGGAGTTGTCCCGGCGGGCCGCGGCCCGGGGACTGGTCGTTCCGGTGCTCGTGCAAGTCAACGTGGCCGGCGAAGCGACCAAACACGGTGTCGAACCGGAAGCACTGTTGCCGTTTGTGAAGCGGGCCGCGGGTCTACCGGGCGTGCAGATCCGGGGCCTGATGACGATGGCGCCCTACTCGGCCGATCCGGAAGACGCGCGCCCGGTCTTCCGCGGGCTGGCCAGGCTGGCCCGGGAGGTGGCGGAGGCGGACGTCCCGGGGGTGAAGATGGAATGGCTTTCCATGGGGATGAGCAACGACTTCGAGGTAGCCGTCGAGGAGGGGGCGAACATGGTCCGAATCGGCACGGCTCTGTTCGGCTCCCGACGTCCGTGAACCGGGAACCGGGCGGCAAAGGCTTCATGGAGCGGGTGATTGGCTTCCTCGGCATCGAAGCGGAGGAAGGACCGGTCCAGGAAGCGGCATCGGCCCGCGCCGGTCCCCCGTGGACTGAAGCCGACGAGCGGCGGGGCCGGCTGGTCAGCCTGCCGGGCAACCGCCGATCGCCTGAGGCGCAAGCGTTGAGTGTGGTCGTCCAAAAGCCTACTCGCTTCGATGAGGTCCAAGCCGTGGTCAATTGCCTCAAGGACCGGCGTCCGGTCATCTTGTCCGTCGAGGCGGTGCAGAAAGACGTTGCGCAGAGACTGGTGGACTTCGTCAGCGGGGCGGTTTACGCACTGGAGGGCCGCATGCACCGGCTGAGCGAGTCATTGTTCTTGTTTACTCCAAGCAATGTAGGGATCGATGTCGCCCAGGATGAGGAAGACGACTGGGAGGTTTAGCGGGTGAACGGGGCGGATCCGGGACCGGAACGCATCGGGACGGTCGCGTGCATCGGGGTTGGCGCCATGGGCGGAGCGCTAGTCCGGGGAATTCTCCGGGCGGGACTTGTGGCTCCAGGCGATCTGTACGTGGCCGACGCAGATCGGGAACGGCTTGAGCGGGTCGCGGCCGAGCACGGGGTGCGGCCCGGGAGCAACGCCGGGGCGGCGGGAGAAGCGGATACGATCATCGTCGCCGTCAAACCGCACCTGGTGCCGGCGGTATTGCAAGAGATAGGCCCGGTGCTGCGCCCCGGTGCATGCGTCGTCTCCGTCGCCGCCGGGGTTCCCTTGCGGGTCATCGAGGGCGGCTTGCCGCTGGGTACTGCGGCCATACGGGCCATGCCCAATACGCCGTGCCTGGTGGGCGAGGGAGCGGTGGCTTTGGCCGCTGGCCGGCACGCCGAACCCCGGCACCTTGAGCGCGCCCGGCGGCTGTTCGGCGCCGTCGGGATGGCCATCGAGCTCAGCGAGACGTACATGGACGCGGTGACGGGTTTGAGCGGTTCGGGCCCGGCGTACGTTTACGTGTTCATCGAGGCGCTGGCCGACGGCGGGGTCAAGGCTGGCCTGCCGCGCGACGTGGCTTTGCGCCTGGCCGCTCAGACGGTTTTAGGCGCGGCCCGGATGGTGCTCGCGACCGGCCGTCACCCGGGAGAACTGAAGGATATGGTGACGTCGCCCGCGGGGACGACCATCGCCGGTATCGCGGCGCTCGAGGACCGGGGATTCCGGGGCGCGTGCCTGCGGGCCGTGCAAGCGGCTGCGGAACGCT
The DNA here is from genome assembly GCA_017656145.1 of Bacillota bacterium. Taxonomy (GTDB): domain Bacteria; phylum Bacillota; class Limnochordia; order Limnochordales; family ZCTH02-B6; genus JACDOI01. The sequence continues at coordinate 15,729 of JACDOI010000038.1, forward strand.
CCCGGGAGCTTGGACGCTTGGCGGAACAGGAGGGGGCCCGCACTTGATCTTGACCAGGCTTGTCAACAGCTTGTTCGACGTTTACACGTGGCTTGTGCTGGCCCGCGTTTTGCTGTCGTGGATTCCGGTGGATCCGTACAACCCCGCAGTCCGGTTCATCGCCCGGGTCACCGAGCCGTACTTGCGCTTCTTCCGCGGCTTGTTGCCGCCGGTGGGAGCCCTGGACTTGTCGCCCATCGTGGCGCTGTTCGTTCTAAGGCTGATCCGCAGACTGGTGCTGGACATCATCTGGGGCCTGTGACGCGGTCCTTCGGGGATTGGGAGAAGCACACGGGCGCGACTGGGAGGAGGGAGACCCCATCAACGGGGAGCAAGAGCGGCTTTTGGCCCGGCTGACGGACCCGGCCGATCTGGCCGTGGGCCGGCAGGTGCTGGAGGTAGCGTTGAGCGCCCATCGGGACGATGTACCCCGGGCTACTTGTTTCCTGGACCCGGACGCCCGGGCGGTGGCCGAAGGGATACTCGCCGGCGTCGACGGCGTGCGATGGTTTGCAGCCGGGGGATATCCCGGGGCCAGGCGCCGCCGCATCGTGGTGATGCCCGATTATTTCCCCGAAGGAGCCGCGGACCCGCCGGTGGCCGCGGTTCGGCTGACGGCGGCTCATCAGCTCACCGAGCGGGCGGCCGTCGGTGCCGCGGTCAAGGCCGGCATAGCGCCCGAGGATATCGGGGACGCGGTGCCCGCCAGCGGTGTCGTGCAGCTTTTGGTCACGCCCGAGGCCGCATCGCGCCTTGTGTCCGAGCTGGGGACAAGCCGCGGCGGCCCGGTGTCAGCGCAAGCCATCGACCTGGAGCAGTTGGAGTGGCCGGGCGCGCGAGTCCGGGAGATCCGGGGCACGGTGGCGTCGGCGAGGCTGGACGCGGTGGCCGCCCTGGCCTTTTCCGCGTCCCGCACCCGCATGGCCCGGGACATCCGGGCCACGCGGATCAAGTTGAACTGGCAGGTGGTAACGAACCCGGCCGCGCCGGTGCGGGAAGGGGACGTCATTGCGCTTGGAGGCAGGGGCCGCGCCGTCGTGGAGAAACTTTCCGGTCCTACCCGCAGCGGGCGGATCGGGATTACCGTCAGACGGTACGGATAAAGGAGCGAAAGAACCGATCTGGGTGCGTCAGGCGGCAAGGAGGCCCCGGCAACCCCGGAAGAAAAAAGGGGGGAATGGGCGATGCTCAAGCCGCGGGACATTGCGAAAACCGAGTTCAAACGGGTGTGGCGGGGATACAGTGAGAAGGAAGTGGACGAGTTCGTCCGCAAGCTGGTGGGCGAATACGAGGCTCTGTACCGGCACTGCCAGGACTTGGAGGCTCGCCTCAAGGAGATGCAGGATCGGCTGGACCGTTACGCCCAAAACGAAGGCCGGATCGATGAGACCTTGGCCTTGGCGCGCCAGACCGCGGCGGATCTCAAGGCTGCCGCCGAGCAAAAGGCCGAGCTCATTGTGGCCGAGGCTCGAGCCGAAGCCTCCCGTATCTTGCGGGAGGCCCGGGAGAAGCTGGCTGGCCACGGAGCCCGGATACAGCAGCTGGTGCGGCAAGAAGAAGCGTTCCGGTCCCGCTTTCGCGGCCTTTTGGAGTCATACTGGTCGCTCCTGGAGGAGGAGCGCGTTGAGGCCGATCAGCTGGCCCGGTTTGCGCGGGCGCTCACCGAGGCTGCCGCCGGCTCCGAACGGGACGCCGGGGATCCCGGGGACGGCCCAAGTCCCGGCCGTCCGGCAGCCGCCGGATGGCCCGGATGGCGGGACGAGGGTGGACCGGGCGAAGGAAAACCCGAGGGGCAGCGGGGACCTGGTCCCGCGCTTGAGAGCGAGAAGCTGCAGGACGCGCCGGCGGAAAATGACGCGGGAATGGAAGCCACCCGCCGGCTCAGGGCGCTCGACCAGGAGCAAGAAGAGGTGTAAAGCCGATGCTGGTGGATTACCACATGCACCTGGAGCGGGACACCCACACCGGCCCGTGCCCGTACAAGATCTCGCGCATCGAAGAGTACGTTCGGGCCGCAGAACGGCGCGGCCTGCACGAGATCGGTATCACCGAACACTGCCACCGGTTTCGGGAGTTTCGGGAAATCTTTCGCCCCATCTTCGATGGGCCTCGGCGGGCGGATCCGGAGGTCGCCTGGTTGAGCCGGGAATTCGGCGAATTCCTCGAGCGGTATGTGGAAGTGCTGATCGAGGCTCAAGAGCGGGGTTTGCCGGTAAAGGTGGGCCTGGAAGTCGACTGGATCCCGGGGGCCGAGGACGTCATCCGGGACATTCTCAAGCCGTACCCGTGGGATTACATCGTCGGCTCGGTGCATTTTCTCGGCGACTGGCCCATCGACGTGTCTTCCGAATACGGGTGGCCCCAGGCGAACCCCGAGGATGCGTACCGGGCTTACTTCGCCGCCTTGGCGAGCGCCGCGGACAGCGGCCTGTTTGATGTTTTGGCTCATCCAGACCTGATCAAGAAGTTCGGGCACCGGGTGGCCAATCCTGAGCCGTATTACCGGCAAGCCGTGGCGGCCGCCGCCGCGTCCGGCGTTGCCCTGGAGGTCAGCACGGCGGGCTGGCGGGTCGCCGCTCGGGAGCTGTACCCCGCACCGGAGTTTCTGGCCCTGGCCCACAAGGCCGGCCTTGCCATTACCTTGGCCTCCGACGCCCACGATCCGGCCGACGTCGGTCGCGATGTGGCCGAAGCCGCGGAAAGGGCCCGCCAGGCTGGATTCGCGGAACTGGCCGTGTTCTCCCGGCGCCGGCGCCAAACAGCGCCGCTCAGCGCCCCGTGATCTCCCCGGTTCCGGCCAACACGTCCGACTTTCAAAGCTACATCTGTTTCAATTCCCGGATCCAAGCGGATACGTCCTGAAAGTCGGTGAGGACGGGCAAGAAGCGATCTCCATAGCGCCGTACCCGATCGGGAACCGTTTTGATCGTGAAGTCCAACGGATGGCAGGTTTCGAGTTCTTCCCAAGTCACCGGCATCGATACCGGCGCTCCGTCCCGGGCCCGCACGCTGTAGGGGGCGACGATGGTCTTGCCGGGCAAGTTCTGAAGGTGATCCACATACACCCGGCCGTTGCGGCGGCTTACCCGCCGTTCGGTGGTGACTTCTAGCGGCAACAGGCGGGCTAGAATCCGGCCGATGAGGCCCGCAAGGCGGCTTGTCGTCCGGTACGAATGGTGCGGAACGACCGGGATGCAGATGTGGACGCCTGTCGCGCCCGACAGCTTGGGATATCCCCGGACGCGCATGCCGTCCAAAACGTCCCGGACGATGAGGGCGATGCGCCGGGCCTCGGCAAATCCGGCGGGCGGGTCCGGATCGAGGTCGATGACGATTTTGTCCGGACGGCCGGGGTTGCCGGCGGTGGAAAGCCACGGGTGCAGCTCGATGCAGGCCTGGTTGGCCAGCCACATGAGAGTCTCCGGGCTTTCGGCCACGACGTACTTGGTGGGCCGCTTGCCGCCTGTTGAGCAGATCGAAATCCAATTGGGGGTGTGCGGCGGGGCGTTTTTTTGAAAGAATGATGGCCCGTCGATGCCATCGGGGTAGCGGGTCACCGTCAGGGGACGGGCCTGCAAGTGAGGCAAGAGGAACGGAGCAACCTCAGCGTAATACTGGATGAGATCGGCTTTGGTATAACCGTCCCGCGGCCAGAGAATTTTGTCGAGACGGGTGAGCTCGACGATTCGTTGGCCGACCGTTACCCGGGATCCCTTGGACACGGCCTTATCCTTCCGGCAAGACACACGCCGACGGGTCTTTGTCGTCCCGCAGCCCAAGGAACGTCCCGTGCCGCAGGCGGCCGCCGGGGGTCAGCTCCAGGTATCCGATCCGGCACACGAGGCGGGGGAGCACCCACTGCATACCCGGCGGCAAAGCCGGCCGGTTTGAGCCGTCCGCTGGGACGGTGAAGGACGGCTCGCCCGTTCTCAGCGGGAAAAGCCGGGATAAGAGATCGTGGGCGGCAGAGGGCGGCAGCGCGGGCGCGACGGTGCCGACATACCTCAGTTGCGGGAGCCGCCTTTCAGCCGGGCCGGATGCTGCGGGGAGGTAGGCGCCGAGGGCCAGTGCCGCCACGGCTCGGCTACCGCTGGGCCGGTATCCTACGATGATGCAATCGGTTTCCAGCCGGCGACGGACTTTGAGCCAATGCCGGGTACGGCGGCCGGGGATGTAAGGGCTGTCGGCCCGCTTGGCCACGATGCCTTCGAGTCCCCGAGCGAGGCTCTCTGCAAACAATTGCCGGCCTTGCTGCGGCACCTGGGGGGAGAGGACTCCGTAATCGGAGCCGCACCAGGCCGAGTCCAGCCGCTTCCGCCGGTGTTGGAGGGGGAAAGCCAACTGCTCTTCGCCGTCTAGGCGAAGCAAGTCGAAGACGACATACACCGCTGGGCTCTCTGCGGCCGCGCGGCGGACGGCGGGGGAGGCTTGCAACGTCATCCGGCGGTGGACGAGATGAAACGACGGCGCCGCCCCGTCGAATACGCAAATCTCCCCGTCCAGCACGGCATCCTTGGCCGCTACGGCCCTGCCCAAACCTTCCAGTTCGGGAAACTGGGCGGTGATGTCCCGGCCGCGGCGGCTGTAGAGCCGTACGGTTTCGCCTTCGAACAGGCACAGGCAGCGAATCCCGTCCCATTTGGGCTCAAACAGATAGGCCGGCGAATCGAAGGGCTCATCCACCAAGGTGGGCAGCATGGGACTCAAAGGGATCATCCGCGCCGTCGCCTCCCGCGGTGGCCCCCGGTCACAGGAGCGACGGATACGGGTTTGGGGCCCTCAGCTTCTCCCCCGGGAGCGGTGGCCCGCAGGCTTGCCTCAAGCGCCGCCATGAGGTCCGCGATGCGCTCGCTTGGCGGCGGCTCCGGCGGCCGGGCTATCTGTTCACCGCGGACCTTTTCGCGGACCAATTCGAGCACCGCCTGGCGGTACTGATCGTCGTAGCGGGCTGGATCGAATGGTTCGGTCAAGTTTTCCACCAGCTGAATCGCCATGGCCAGTTCCCGTTCGTTCACGGAAACTTGCTGGGCAAGTCCGGTGAGGGCTCGGGTGGGACGGATTTCGTCCGGGTAATGCATGGTCTCCATGACGACGGCGTCCTCCCGCACCCGCAACGCGCAAAGGGACCCTTTGGTGCGCAGCACGACCCGGGCCAGACCGATGCGCCCGGTGTCGTTGAGCGCCTGTCGCAGCAGGGCGTAAGCGCGACTTCCCCCGTCCGCCGGTTCCAGATAGTAGCTCCGATCAAAATAGATGGGATCGATTTCCGCCGCGTCTACAAATTGCTGGATCTCGATGGAGCGGGTGCCCGGCACCGAAAGCTCTTCCAGCTCTTCATCGGTAATGATCACATAGCGGTCCTTGTCGTACTCGTAGCCCCGGACGATCTCTTCCGGAGCTACGTCCCGCCGGCAGTGGGGGCAGACCCGCTGGTATCGAATGCGGCTGCCGCACACCTGGTGCAGTTGGTGAAACGCCACATCCCGCTGCTCGGTGGCCGGGTAGACTTTGATGGGAATGTGCACTAGGCCGAAGCTGATGGCACCTTTCCACAATGGCCGCACGATGCCGGTCTCCCTGCTTGCCGGATTGGCACCGGGCTATCCGCCCGCAACCTTAGGGTGCCACCAATGGACTTTCCGCAACCGGAACCTTAGACCGGCCAGCCGAGATGGCGATAAGCCTGGTCCCAGAACATCCACTCATACCGGAGGCTCCGCGCAAACCATCGTTCCATCCGTTCCCGCTCACCGGATCCCGCCGCGTCGGCCAGGCGATCGATCAGCGCCAGTTGCTCATCGACGCTGCGGTGGAAGTCAGGATCGGCGTAGGCCAGGATCCAACGCCGGTAGACCTCGTTCTCGGGCAGCCGATCCGCCAGGCGCTGCCCGACCCGGGCATATACCCAGTAGCAGGGCAGCACGGCCGCAACCAGCTCGCCGAGGCTGCCGGCATGGGCGACCCGGAGCAGGTGGTCCGTGTAGGCAACGGTGACCGGCGCAGGTTCCTGCCGGCGCGCAGCGTGAACGTCCAGGCCGACGTGAGGTGCCAGCTCCTTGTGCAGCTGTTCTTCCACCCGGGCGACGTTGGCCGCGTGACGCAGGAACATCTGGCGCGTTTGCGGCCCATCTGCCAGGGTGGCTCCTCTGGCCAGGACTTTGGCGAATTGATCGAGGTAGAGGACGTCTTGGGCGAGGAAGTAGGCAAATCGCTCCCGGGCCAGCGTGCCGGCGGCCAGCTCCTGGAGAAACGGCAGCCGAAAGATGGCTTCCCAAAGATTGCGCGTGCGCGCGTCGAGTTGCTCGTGAAACGGTTCGGCACTGCCCCTGCCAGCCGGCATGGCGTTCCGCTCCCTCCGCATGCATTACCAATTTTTGATAGAAAAGAAATACCGCCGAGCAGCTCGGCGGCAGGGGGCAAGCGAGTGCGAATCGCTCGGTTCAGCCATTCAACCGCGCTCCCGACGCCGGCATGACCCGGATCCGGTAATCGGGGTCGGCGACGCGACCTAGTCGCCCTCTCAGCCCGGTCGCCCGGACTCCCCCTGCGGTATGTCGAAAAAACGATACGCCAATCTTCCGTTGTGTTCCTGCCGACGGAACGGGAACGGTCCGGTGGGCGGGCAGGCGGGTCGCAAACGGCATCCAGCGATTCGCCCCATGGCAACAACGGGTTGATGGTGTAACGTTACTGTAGCACAGGAGAAGGAAGAGGCTGGAAAGAAGGGAGA
>JACDOI010000039.1 GCA_017656145.1 Bacillota bacterium
GGCGAAATGCGCCAGGTGACCAATCACATGGGGCCGTCCATGCGGGTGATGTTCACCGTTCCCATCGCGTACGAAGAGGATGCCGACCGGGCCATCAACGTCCTGCAAGAGGCGTTCGACGCCGTCCGGGTGTCCGGCGAGCTACCCGATCTGGTGGAGGGTCCCACAGTCCTGGGCGTCCAGGAGCTCACCGACGCGGGAGTGGAGCTGCTCATCTGGGCCAAGGCCAAGCCCATGACCCAATGGGCCATGACCCGGGAGCTGCGCAAGCGGGTCAAAGAAGTGCTCGATCGGCATGGCATTGCGATTCCCTACCCGCGCCGGTTCGTCATCGTGCAACCGGGCCAAGGTCCGGGGACCGAATCGTAAGCCGGGGCGCCGGCTCGCCCCTTGGATGGCGGCCCTCAATGATCGGCGGCGGAAAACCTGCACCGGGCGGCCGCGGGCGATAGGGCCCCGGCCCGGCGCCGGTGCGAGAGGAGGAGGCAACCGTGCGCTGGTCCGTGGACGTGGCCCGGGTGGCGGGCATCACCGTTCGGCTGCACATCACTTTTTTGCTCCTGCTCGCATGGATCGCGATGGCCAATTACTTTGCCGGCGGCGTGTCCGCCGCCGTGGGGGCCCTTGCGTTCATCGCCGGCATATTCGGATCGGTGCTGCTGCACGAGCTCGGCCACGCCCTGGCCGCTCGCCGCTACGGCATCCGCACGGCGGATATTACCCTTTTGCCCATCGGGGGCGTCGCGCGCCTTGAGCGGTTGCCGGAACGGCCCGCTGAAGAGCTGGTGGTGGCGCTGGCCGGACCGCTGGTCAACGTCGTCATCGCGGCCGTTTTATACTCGGGATTGGTGTTGTCCGGCCGCTCGAACGCCTTGACGGGATTCGGCCTCGTGGAAGGCAATCTGTGGGCGCAGCTTTTGTTCACGAATCTTTGGCTGGCGTTGTTTAACCTCGTGCCCGCGTTTCCGATGGACGGCGGCCGCGTGCTGCGGGCGGTGTTGGCCGCCCGCATGGGATTTGCCCGGGCTACCCAGGCGGCGTCGGTCGTAGGTCAAGGATTCGCCTTTCTTTTTGTCCTCATCGGGTTTTTCGTCAATCCCATGCTGATCTTCATCGGGCTGTTCATTTACTTGGGCGCGGCCAGCGAGGCGTCCACGGCCCAGCTGCAAGATTTCGCCGGCTCGATGCCCGTCGCGGGCGTCATGGTCACCGATGTGCGGGCGCTGTACCGGGAGACGCCGCTGGCTGACGCCGTGGAAGCGTTGTTGCGCGGCTCCCAGCGGGAGTTTCCGATAGTGGACGGCGCCGGCCGGGTGGCGGGTCTGCTGTGCCGGGAAGACATGATCCGCGCCTTGCGGGTTTTCGGGCCGGAGGTGCCCGTATCTCAGGTGATGCAGTCGGGGGTCCCGATGGTCCATCCGTCCGAAATGCTTCACCGGGTTTTTCCTCGGATGATGGCGGGGCAATATTCGGCCCTTCCCGTGGTGGACAGCGGGGGATTCCTGGTCGGGTTGCTCACCCGGGACAACCTGGCCGAAGTGATCATGGTGCACAGCGCGATGGAAGATCGCCGGCGCGGCTGGGGGAAGCCGGACGGCACACGGATCAGGTAACGCCGGCCTTGACGTCGTTGATGGCGGGCAAGGTTCGCCTCGAATGGCAGCCGTAAGGTTCGGCCGGAGCGCCCGGTCAGTCGTGGCTTTCGGACGGCGAAGGCATCACCCCGGCGGACGCCTTGTCCACCGAACCCGCCGGAGAAGGGGTTCCTCGGACGATTCGCACCTTGGTGACCCGCTTGCCCCGAACCTCGATCACGGCCAGCTCGACCCCGGGGCCTGCGGCCAACTTGTCGCTGGGCTGGGGAATCCGTCCCAGCTTGTAAAAGACGTACCCGCCGATGGTCTTGGCTACGTCTTCGGGAATGTTCAGGCCGAACTCCTGGTTCAAATCCTCGACCAGGTAGCTCCCTTCCACCTCGATGGACCGATCATCCACCGCTACCGGATCGGCTTCGCCCGCGTCATGCTCGTCCATCAGCTCCCCGACGATCTCCTCGATGATGTCGCCGAGGGTCAGCATGCCCAGCGTCTGGGCGTATTCGTCCAGAACGATGGCGGTCGAGATGCGCTGGGCCTTCATCCGGGCGAAAGCCCGCTCAATGGGCAGCGTTTCAGGCACAAACAGGACCGGCCGGATGATGCTCCTCAAGGTCGAACTTCCCGACTGCTGGGCCCGGACCAAGTCCTTGATATGGACGGCGCCGACGATGTTGTCAGGCGTATCTTCGTAGACGATGATTCGGGAGTACGGATGCCGGGCAAACAAGTCCGCGATCTGCTCCACGCCCATGGTCGCAGGGGCCGACACCATGTCCACCTTCGGCACCATGATTTCCCCGACCGTCGTTTCCCCAAACTCGAACACCCGGTGGATGAGGTCGTGCTCCTGGGCGTCCAGCACGCCTTGTTCCTGGCCGATGTTGACGATGGTGCGGATTTCCTCGGTCGTCACAGTCGTTTGCGGCGGCCGCCGGCCGCCCATCAAGCGGATGGCGAGACTCGATATCACGTCCAGCAAGGCCGCAAGTGGGGCAAGAAGCGCGGTCAACGCACCGATGGGCCTGCCTACTGCGTAGGCGACTGTCTCCGCATATTGGGTGGCGATGGACTTGGGCACCGCCTCGCCGAATACCAGAATAAGGACCGTCATGGCCGCGGCGGCGATGCCCGTCCCCTGCGGCCCCCACAACTTGATGGCGAATGCGGTAGCTACGGCCGACGCGACGATGTTGACCAAGTTGTTGCCGATGAGGATCGTGTTGATGACGCGCTGCGGGGAGGCCAAAAGCCGCTGCACCCGTTGGGCTCGGGCATCACCCTGCTCGCTCCGGTGCCTTAGCCGCAAGCGGTTGAGCGACAACAGTGCGACCTCAGAACCCGAGAAGAACCCGGAGGCGAGAACGAGCGCCGCCAGCGCCGCAAGCAGGAGGACGCTACTTGGTCCCCCGTCGGATGCGTCCATGCCGTTTCCTCCAGCTCATGCGACTGCGGTCCGGCTCCGCCCCCGATAAGCCCGGGGATGCGGCAGCCGGCCGCGGCGTGGTCAACCAAGCCGAAGTGAATCAGATTGTACAATAAACCAATATTACGGTAAACCGCGGGGAGGTGAAATGTCAAGCCCGCCGGTGGCCGCTCCCGCGGTCGCCCGCGAGCGGGCTATTCCAGGCCGCCTCGGGGCTGCTTCGGGGTTGCGCGGAGCGGGTTCGGCCTGCGGTGACGAATTCGTGCACCCGCGGGTCAACCCGGACGTGCCGGAGTTCTACCGGCCGGGTGAGCATCAGGCCTTCCAAGGACCGGAGCCGGCTCAACGCGACGTACAATTGCCCGTGGGCAAAAGTCGGTCGGGTGAGATCGACCACGGCCCGCTCAAATGTGAGCCCCTGGCTTTTGTGAATGGTGACCGCCCATGCGAGGCGCACCGGAAATTGGACGAACTGGCCTATCGATACGGGTACGAGATCGGCGCCGTTCAGCTCGAACCGGAACAGGTCCCACTGGAACCGTTCCACCTGTTCGCAGCTGCCGTCGGGCAAGACGACGGTGAACCCGTCGCCGCCGGGGCGAATGTCCCGGACGGTAGCCAGCGTCCCGTTGACCCATCGGCCCAAGGGATCGTTGTTGAGGAGCATCACCCGTGCGCCTTCCTTCAGATGGAGCACCCGGTCCGTCGGATCGGCGCCGGGGTGAAACTCTCCTCGCACCTCGGCCGGGAATCGATGGATGGGTCCCGGCAAAAGCCGGAGCCGGTAGTTGTTGATGTCGGCCGCCCGGGCGTTGGTCGTGGTGAGGAAAACGTAACCGTCGAGGGCGTTCGGGTCCGGATCCGGCACGACCCGGTCGTTCAGCTGCGCCAGCTGCTCCGGCGTGATCTCCCCAGTTCGGACCCCTTCCAGCAGCTCCACGAACCCGCGGTCCTGCTGGCGAAACGGTTCGGACAGCTCCACTTGCACCGGGTCCAGGGCCGGGAAGCAGCGGGCGCTGAAAAAGTATGGGCTGTCGTAGTAGGAGCGAAACAGTCCCTCCTCCTCCCGCCGGACGACGGGCGGCAACTGGTACAAGTCGCCGAACAGGACCAGCTGCACTCCTCCGAACGGCTCGCCCGGTTGTGGCCCGTTCAGCTCAAGAAACCGGGCGATGCAATCGAAAAGGTCCGCCCGAACCATCGACACCTCGTCGATAACCAGCGTTTCCAACTGCTCATACAGGCGCCGGGATGGGGCGCGCGTCACCCGCTCGGGTGTGATGTCGGGGCGAAACCGGAAAAACGAATGGATCGTTTCGCCGCGGACGTTGACGGCCGCCACGCCGGTCGGGGCCAATACGGCCACGTTGCGGCGGGTCGTGGCCCGAAAATGGCTAAGCAGCGTCGACTTGCCGGACCCCGCGGGACCCGTGACGAACACGTGCCGCCGGCCGTCTTCGATGACGGCCAGCGCCTGCCGGAACTCATCGGTGAACCGAACCATTTCGCTCGACGGAGCAGGCACGCTCTCCCCCCGCTTTCCACGGGCGGCCGGCAGTCGGGTTCGTTCCGCCGCGTGGCTTCGCGCGCGATGGGATAATCTTTCACTCCTTCGGCTCCCGGAGCCGGTACCCTTTCGGCGGCAGCGCGCATTGACGCCCCCGGAGTGTGGGGATATGGTCTAAGTAGCGCCTGCTCGGCGCGCTAAGCGGGCGAGGGTGGCGATTTCGCTGCACGAGTGAGGTGGGCGGCTCATGAAACGTCGCTTGGTAGTCGTCGGAGGAGTGGCGGCGGGGATGTCCGCAGCGGCCCGGGCCAAGCGCCTCAATCCCGCGCTGGACGTGGTCGTTCTCGAAAAGGGCGAGTACATTTCGTACGGCGCGTGCAGTTTGCCGTACTTCGTCGCCGGGTATTTCGACGACTACCGAAAGCTCCTCGCCCGCACACCCGAGGAAGCCCGGGAGCAAGGCATCGATGTCCGCACTGGCCACAACGTGACCGGCATCGACCTCAAGGCTGGGACGGTGACCGTGCAAGCCCACGGCAAGGAAGAGACCGTCCCGTTTGACACGTTGTTGTTGGCCACCGGCGCGGTCCCCGTCGTGCCCGGCGGGTGGCAAGTCAACGGCATCGAGGGCATCCATCTCCTGCGGACTGTGGAAGACGCCCAAAGGTTGCGGGCTCAGGTTGGCCGCGGCGTCGGGCGGGCGGTGATCGTGGGCGGCGGCTACATCGGGGTGGAAATGGCCGATGCCCTGCGGGAACGAGGGATTTCGGTAAGCATCATGGACATGGCGGATCAGCTCTTGACCAACTTCGATGCGGATATGGCCCGCCATGTCGAAGAAGACCTGCGGAGCGACGGCGTCGAAGTGCATCTTGGTGACGGAGTGGCCGAGATTGAGAGCCGGGACGGTCGGGTAAGCGGCGTTCGCACCCAGGCGGGCCGGCGGATGGCGGCCGACCTGGTGCTCCTCGCACTGGGGGTGCGCCCCAACGTGGAATTGGCACGGGAGGCCGGGATTCCCTTGGGAGAGACAGGGGCCATCGCCGTAGACCGCAGGCAGCGAACCGGTACAGAGGGCGTGTTTGCCGCCGGGGATTGCTGCGAAACGCGGCATCTGGTCACGGGCCGTTCGACCTACATCCCTCTTGGCACCACCGCCAACAAGCAAGGCCGGGTGGCCGGCACCGTCATCGCCGGAAAAGAAGCGGAGTTTCCGGGTGTGGTGGGCACGGCGGTGCTGAAAGCCCGACGCATCGCGGCCGCCCGGACCGGGTTGTCCGAACAGCAGGCCAAGTCCCTCGGTTATGATGCGGTGGCGGAAATCATCAAGGCCAAAGACCGGGTGGCGACGTATCCGGGGGCGCAAGATCTTTGGGTGAAGCTGGTCGCGGAGCGGGGTTCGGGACGGCTTTTGGGCGCGCAGGTGGCCGGCTGCGGCGCCGGGGCGGTGGCCAAGCGCATCGACGTCGTCGCGACGGCCCTGTTTCACGGGATGACTGTGGAAGAGTTCAGCTATCTCGACTTGAGCTATGCGCCGCCCTTTTCCACCGTTTGGGACCCGTTGCTGGTGGCGGCGAACGTGTTGCAGCGGCACTTGTGAGCTGGCGGGCGACCGGGGCCGGGTTCGGCCGGTCCGCCGCCGGGAAATCTCCGGGAAGGGAAAGAACATCCTTGGCAGACAACCGCAACGCGCGGGTCTTCCGGCCGCCGAAGATTCGCAACAGGTGGGCCGCATTGGTGGCTACATCTGTTCTCGCGGTCGGATTGTTGCCCCTTGGTTTGTACATTTATGAGACCGCGGTCCATCGGAACCTGGCCTATAGTGTCGGCCCCGAGGGCGTGACGGTCGAAATGGGCATCGGGCGAATCAAGATTCCCGCCGGGGAATTGGCCGGTGCGGGGCTTGTCCCCGAAACCGAAACCTTTCGGCGGGTCGGGGGATCGAGCTTGCGAGGGTTGCAGCGGGGATGGTTTCGCCAGCATGACGGTACCTGGGTATATCGGCTGACGACCGCAGGCCGGGGATTGGTCTATGTGGATACGACCGCGGGCGCCCAAACGGCCCGCCCGGCAACCCGCTACGTGTTCAGCCCCGCCGATCCGGAACGATTCGTGGCACTTGTGCAGGCGATCCAGTCCGGGCGGGGGACGGTCAGCGGCGGGGAAACGGCTGCGGTCAGGATGGAGCCTGTCCCCGGACCGCCAGTCGCCACCGACCCGGTGTTGCTTTTGGCCGTCGCGATGACACTGCCCATCGGCATCGTCATTCCCTGGCGAATTCTTCGGGGACCCCGCATTTTGTACTACCAGGTCGGTCCTGACGGCATCACCGTCCATGAGCGGAGGGGAACCCTGTTCCGCTGGGAATCGGTGAGGGATGTCCGGGTTCTGGATGGACCGCAGTCCCCCTTTGTCCGAATTCTGGGATGGGGCATGCCCGGATATTACGTTGGAACGTACTACAGTCGCGGGTTGGGCCGGGTACGGGTGGTTGCGACCCGTCTCAAGCCGCCCCTGGTCATGCTGGAAACCGAGTCAGGCCGGTTGGTGCTGTCGCCCGCAGACACGGACGGGTTCTTGGAGGCCGTGACGTCGTATCGCGCGTAGCCGGCCCGTCGAAAGCCCGGCGGGTCAACGTGGGCGCTGCGCGCCGATTGTGCCCAGATCGCTGGGTCAATCGTCTAAGCGGGACGGGAACAGAAGGGAGGACTGCCGCCATATCCGTTGCACTTTCGGGACGGCCAACTGCAGACATTGTTGGGCGAAGTCCCGGGCCTCCTCCCGGTCTTCCGCCCGGAGCGCGTCGAAGAAGTACGGCCGTGCGGTGCGAAGCCGTTGGACCGACGGCTCACCCAGGGAGTCGGGGATCAGCGTCAAATATTCGGGGCCGAACGTCTCCAGCAAGAGATAGGCCAAAAGCAGCTTGACCAGGCCGCCGAAGCGGTCGGCCTGGCGGGCCGCGGCCGCCTGCTCGGCCGAATCCCACAGCGCCTCCAGTTCTTCCGGGCGCAAGAGCATGGGCGCATACCTCCCACGTCCTTATTGTACCATCTTTTCCCACGACGGAACCCGGCACCCGCATCCATGGTTGACGGTTGCTGGCGCTGGCGGTACGATCGATCCAAGTGGACCCGCGAAAGGGAGGGCGGCCGTTGCGTTTCGCCTGCAGGTGGTTGTCCCTGCTGTTGTTGATCACGGCCGCGCTCGGGTTGCTCCCGGCCAGCGTCCAGGCCAGAGGACCGGCCGCGGCGGCAAAGCCGGAAGTCCCGCCCAAGGCGCGGGAGCGGGTCGAGGCTGTGTTCGACCGGCTCGTATCTGCGCTGTCCCGCGAGCATCCTGAGGTGACCGAGTATACCATCGATGTCGTCGTCGAGCCGGTTGCCAACGCATGGATCAATCAGGACCATCAGATTTACGTCACCACGGGGCTTATTGACCTTATGGAGACTGATGACCAGCTGGCCGGGGTCATCGCCCACGAGATCGCCCACGGCGTTCAGGGACACATTCCTAACCGAGTGAACCAAAACGTATGGAGCGCGGTGGCGGTCCTCGCTCTGGGAGCCATTTCCACCGGCCAAGGCGACGCGGACTGGGGCGGCCTGCTGGAGATGCGGGACTTGTTCCTGTACGCCTTCAGCCGCGAGCAGGAATCGGAGGCGGACTTGGTGGGCATGCGGTTTGCCGGGTATGCCGGGTATCACCGGGAGGGACTGGCGGAGGCGCTGGAGCGCATGGACGACCAGCGGCGCCGCCTGCCGTTGGATTCCGTTTGGCAGCAGCTTTACCGCACCCACCCTCCGATCGCGGACCGGGTGTCCGATCTGCGCATGGTCTTGGCGCTCGAAGCCCTGGACGAGGCACCCTTGGAAGCCGCCGGGCTGGTCCTGGGAGCCGCCCCAGGCAGTCCCGAAGAGGCGACCCAGCGCTTTCTGCGGGCCCTTTGGGCGGGCGGCGAAGCGGCTGTGAAGGGGCTGACGGTGCCCGGGCGGGCTGTTGACGCCGGCGCGCCGGGATTGTGGTCGGAACGGCGGGACCCAGCGTGGGCGGCAGCGGAGCTGGAGGTTGCCGAGCGCTACCGGGACGGTT
Source organism: Bacillota bacterium (assembly GCA_017656145.1). Taxonomy (GTDB): domain Bacteria; phylum Bacillota; class Limnochordia; order Limnochordales; family ZCTH02-B6; genus JACDOI01. The sequence continues at coordinate 8,618 of JACDOI010000039.1, forward strand.
TCGACCACGTGCTGGTGGCTCTCCTCAAGCGCCGGGGCGGGCCCGGCTCCGAAGAGGAGCGAACGCCGCCTGTCGTCGTCAGGCTGCGGCAGACCGCCCGCGGGTGGTTCGTATCGGAATGGGAGCTCTTGGGCCAAGCGGGCCCGAGCGGCGGCTGATGAAACGCGAGAGCAGGGGCGTCAAGCCCCTGCTCTCGCACAATTTGCCTCCGGCCTTTCGGTTTTCCCTCGGCCCTTTCACCGAGTGGCCTTGGCCAGCTCCTCATTGACAGCGTTCCAGTTGACGACGTTCCACCAGTTCTGGATGTACTCGGGCCGGCGATTCTGGTACTTGAGGTAATAGGCGTGCTCCCACACGTCCAGCCCCAGGATGGGCGTTTGGCCGTCCATCAACGGGCTGTCCTGGTTGGGCGTGCTTGTCACCTTGAGGCTGCCGTCCCGGTCCACCACCAGCCATGCCCAGCCGCTGCCGAAGCGGGTGGTCGCCGCTTTGGTGAATTCCTCCTTGAACTTCTCAAAGCTGCCGAACGCCTGGTTGATCGCGTCGGCCACTGCGCCTGTCGGATTGCCTCCGGCGTTGGGGCCCATGATCTTCCAAAACAACGTGTGGTTGGCGTGACCGCCGCCGTTGTTGCGCACGGCGGTGCGGATATCCTCCGGGACCGAGTTGATGTCCCGCAACAGCTCTTCGACGGACTTGTCCTTAAGCTGCGGGTACTTCTCCAGCGCGGCATTCAGGTTGTTGACGTAGGTGGCGTGGTGCTTGCCGTGATGAATTTGCATCGTCTGCTCGTCGATATACGGTTCCAACGCGTTATGGGCATACGGCAAAGCCGGAAGCTCATGCTTGGCCATGCGGATACCTCCCTGTAAGTAGTGTTTGCCGCGTTGATTATACCATACTTGCCAGAAGACGCCTTTCCGGCGCGGCCGGCGACTCGGCCGGCTCGCGACCGACGCTCAGCGCTCTTCCTGGACGAACTCCACCGGCCCCTTGACGACGACCATGCACGACAAGCGGTAGCCTTCCCGGATCTGGTCCTCGTCCAGCATGTCCCGCTCTTCGGGCGTGATGTCGTTGAGATTTTCTCGCCCGCTCAAGATCTTCACCATGCATGTGTCGCACGAGCCTTCTTTGCAGCTGTAATCGAGGTCGACATTCCGGTCCAAGGCGGCGTCGAGCATGTTCTCGCCGGTCCGCACTTGCAACTCGTGCGTTTGGCCGCCGACGTGGACTTTCATGGGAACAAGCTCGCCGTCGCCCGCCGGTGCCGCGGTCTCGGTGTCCGCACCGGCCGGCTCGGGAGCCGCGGCCTGTTGCGCGGCCGGCGCAGCCTCGGCTTCTTCCGCGTCTGCCTCGTCCGCAGCCGCCGGCGCCGGCGCAGGGGCCGCCGCGGCTTGAGCAGGCGCCGCAGCTACTACGGCTCCGGATGCGAGATGGCGGGCCAAGGCTTGCTCCACCGCTTGCTCCAGGTGCGCGTACGTCTCAGAGTCGATGGCTTGTCCCCGGGAACGGGCGCTCACGGCGTACTGGACGATTTGCGACACGAAGAAACCCAACAGCAAACCGATGAGAAGAATCTCAGCCCCGGCTGCGGTCATGACAAGCTTCCCCTTTTCGTGCGGGCTTTTCGGGCACAGCGCCATGATACCACGGCAAGCGGAAAATTTCCACATGGAGAAACCGGGTTGCCCGGTGGCCGGGGGTGGAGGGCAGCGGTTTTTAGGCGCAGGAACGCATCGGTCATGCAGGATCGAGATGGGATGAAACCGAATACCGCAAAACCGGCGTGTTGAGCGGAGTTTGCTCGATTATCTCAGCGGAGGAAGAGGAGGTTTTGCAATTGCCCGGCAGTACGGCGAGGAACTGGCTGAGATGCGTGCTCCCCGTGTTGGCGGCCTTCTTGTTGGTTGCCGGCGCCCACGATGTGGTCGCGGCACAGGTGCTGCGGGTGGGCTCCGACGTAGCCTATCCGCCGTTTGAATTTGTTGACGAAGAGACGGGCGAGTTTGCCGGATTCGACATGGACCTCATCCGCGAGGTAGGCCGGCGCCTTGGGATGGAGGTGGAGATCATCAACACGGCCTGGGAGGGCATCATTCCGGGCCTGCTAGCCGGTGACTACGATGTGGTCATTTCCGCCATGACCATCACCGATGAGCGGGCTCAGGCGGTGGACTTCTCGGACCCGTACTTCGCCACCGGTCAGGTCATCGTCGTACGGGCCGATGATACGAGCGTGCAACAGCCGGCGGACTTGACGGGCAAGGTGGTCGCGGTGCAGATCGGCACCACCGGGCAGTTCGCGGCGGAGCGGATCGAAGGCGTGGCCCGCATCGATCACTATCCCTCGACGCCGGAGGCGCTGTTGGCCTTGCGGCTTGGACGAGCGGACGCGGCGGTGGTGGATGAGCTTGTGGCCATGGAGGAAGCGCGGGCCAATCCCGGAACGCTGAAGGTGGTCGGCACGCCGTTCACGGTGGAGTATTACGGCATCGCGATCCGCAAAGGCCGGCAGGAGCTTTTGCGCAGCATCAACCGAACGCTGGCGCAGATCAAGGCGGACGGCACGTATGACGAGTTGTACGCCAAGTGGTTTGGAAGCCAATAATCCGTAGGCCGGAGGCCCTGGCGGACGATCCGGCTCGGAGGGGACCGCGGGCGGCGGCAGCCCAGGTCCCCTTTTTTGGGCCTGGCGGGGGGATGGCCCGTGTACACGCTGGACTGGGCATTGATTTGGCGGTCGCTGCCTGATTTGGCGCAAGGAGCTTTGACGACTCTGGTCCTGACCACCACGTCCATCGGGTTGGGGCTTGTGCTCGGCACCGTCGTGGGACTCATGCGCCTGTCCCGGATGCCGGTAGCGGGGGCGTTCGCAGGCGGCTACGTCTGGTTTTTTCGAGGGACGCCCCTTTTGGTGCAAATCATGTTGATCTACTACGCGCTGCCTCACCTGGGCTTGAGCCTCGACCGCTGGCAGGCGGGAGTGACAGCCCTGAGCCTGAACTCGGCGGCGTACATCGCGGAAATCGTCCGGGCGGGCGTGCAGTCTATCGATGCCGGGCAGACCGAGGCCGCGTGGGCCCTGGGCTTGACCCGGTTTCAGACCGTCCGGTTCGTCATTTTGCCCCAGGCGTTCCGGCGCATCGTTCCGCCGCTCGGCAACGAGTTCATCCTGCTGCTTAAAGACTCGTCGCTGGTGTCGGTCATCGCCCTGGAAGAACTGTTGCGCCGGGGTCAGTTGATCGTCACTCGGACGTTCAAGCCCATCGAGATTTACGCCATAGTGGCCTTGTTTTACCTGATACAGACGACCCTCATCTCATGGCTGGTGGCCTACACCGAGCGCCAGCTGAGGATCCAGGCCCGCCCGCAAACCCCGAGGGCCGGAAGGGCCGGCGTTGCCGCGCCTCCTGGTGAGCTGGTATAATAAAGCGACAGGCGGAGGTGATACCCTATGGTGACCATGACGACCAGGGCCGCCGGCAAGCTGAAGGAGATCATGGAGGCGGAAAACCGCCACGAGCAAGGTGTCCGGATCATGGTGAAGCCCGGCGGGTGCAGCGGGTTTTCCTATGCCATGGGCTTTGACAGCCAAGTCCGGGACGAGGACATCGTGGTGGAGCAGCACGGCATCCGGGTCATGATCGATCCGCAGAGCGCCCGCTTCCTGCAGGGAATCGAAGTGGACTACGTGGAGTCGCTGATGGGCGGCGGTTTCGCGATCAAGAACCCGAACGCGGTCCGCACGTGCGGGTGCGGCCAGTCGTTCCGAACCCGGGACCAAGAGGGCGAACCGCAGGAGTGCATGTAGGCGGAGGCGGGCACGAAACCCGCAGCCAGGACGACGAAACGTGGATGCGGGCCGCGCTGGAGGAGGCCAGGGCGGCCGCGGCTCTCGGCGAGATTCCCATCGGCGCTGTGGTGGTCAAGGACGGCCAAGTGCTGGCCCGGGGCCACAATCTGCGGGAAACGGAGCGGGATCCTACCGCCCACGCGGAAGTGGTCGCCATCCGCCGGGCCGCCTCCAGTATTGGCGCGTGGCGATTGACAGGCACGACCTTGTACGTTACAATTGAGCCTTGCCCGATGTGTGCCGGGGCTCTGGTGCTGGCCCGCATCGAGCGGCTGGTGTACGGTGCCGCGGACCCGAAGGCAGGGGCGTGCGGGACGCTGTACAATCTCGTGCAGGATCCTCGCCTCAACCACCGGCTTGCGGTGAGCGGCGGCGTTCTGGAGGACGAATGCAGGGACGTGTTGCGCGGGTTTTTCCGCGGCCTGCGCGGGTGAACGCACGCCTTGCGCTGGTTCAACGAGCGACAAGTTTCGCGGAGGGGTTGCGGAGCGGCCGAACGCGGCGCACTCGAAATGCGTTAGGCGGGTGACACCGCCTCGTGGGTTCAAATCCCACCCCCTCCGCCAGTTGTGTACGGAAGGGTGCTGGAGCGGCCGAACAGGCACGCCTGGAGAGCGTGTGAGGTCTTACGGCCTCCGAGGGTTCAAATCCCTCCCCTTCCGCCATTTTGAGGCCCTGGGGCATGAACCTCCGGGGCCTTTTTGCGGGAGTTTTGCGGGAGTAGGCGGCCAAGCCCGTTGTGCCGCGCGGTTGCTTCTTCGCCGGATGGGCGGCGAACCCGCTCCTTATTGCGCGTTGACGCTCGCCGCGGAATCGTAAAGGGAAGGTTTGCCAACTGCCAGGGAGACGAGGCCGTTTGAGGATTATCCCTACTTCTCAGTGCGTGTTCGCTGGGGCGGCCACGAGATCGAATGGCTTCACGACAAAGTGTACATGGGTTACGATACGGCCGACATTCAGGGCTTCAACATGAGCGACGGTTACAACCTGCTGCTGTACAACGTGCCGAAACATGACGACTTCGTTTGCTCATGTTCGATATCCCGAACCCGTCAATGACATCGAGGTGCCCGCGACAGGATACCATCTCCTAGTGGGCGTGGGCTACGACTGGTAAACCTATTGACGCCTCCGAGCGGGCCGGCCACGGTTTGGACCGGCTATTAATGGCATTGTCGAATCGGGCGTATCGCGAAAAAGGGGCGCGGTTTGGGCGCCCCTTCTTCGCGTCGTTCTAAGTCCGTTTCATTCCTTGAATTGCAACGGCGCTCAGGCTACTGCTGGCGGACCGCCTCAACCTCGATGGTGATGTCGACCTTGTCGCCCACAAGCCATCCGCCGGCCTCCAGCGGTGCGTTCCACGTAAGGCCGAAGTCTTTGCGGTTGATCGACGTCCGGGCGCTCAAGCCCATGCGCTGGTTCCCCCACGGATCTTTGCCCTGGCCCGTCATTTCGACATCCAGGGTGACAGGGCGGGTGGCGTCCCGGATAGTCAGATCGCCGGTCACCTTGTAGGTGTTGTCGCCGGTCTTGGCGACCTCGCGGCTGCGGAAGGTGATCTGGGGAAACTTCGCGACGTCGAAGAAGTCCGCGGATCGCAAGTGAGCGTCCCGGTTTTCCTCCCGGGTGTCGATGCTGGCCGTGTCGATGCTGGCCTCAAAGACAGCATCGGTCAAATCATCGGGATTGCCCTGGATGTATCCTTCGACTTTCCCGAAACGTCCTTTCACCGTGGCGAACATCATGTGGCGAACAGCGAACTCAACCAGGCTGTGGGACGGGTCGACGTTCCAGCGAGCGGTGCCTGTGGCGGTGCTCATTCTTTTCCCTCCGCTTCATAGCTGGTTTTCTCCCGGGTTAGCTACTTACTATTCCCGAGGGCATTATGAACTTCAAGTGAGTAGATTATATCTATAGGAACTTACTTTTGTCAAGCAGCTTGGGCCTGTATGCTATAATGGTGTCTGGCAACACCCCGGGGCTGCCGGCCCCGGGCGCCGCCCCTGGGGGTGGTCATTCGCATGTCTTACGATCAGATGTGTCCGCACTACCGGGCCGCCATCCGCCTGTTGGGCAAAAAATGGACGGGCATGTTGCTGCGGGTGCTCTTGGGCGGCCCCCGGCGGTTTTCCGACTTCCGCCGGCAGATTCCGGACTTAAGCGACCGGCTGCTGGCCGAGCGCCTGAAGGAGCTGGAAGAGCACGGTATCGTTTCCCGGGTCGTTCACGGTGGCCGGCCCATCGTGGTCGAGTATCGGCTGACGGAAAAAGGCCGCGAGCTCGCGCCGGTGGTGGAGGCCATCCAGGCGTGGGCTGACCGGTGGTACTGACGTTGCAGGCTGGGGCCGTCAGGTCCGATCGGCAGGCGCCGACCGCTTAGGCCTGGCGAGGGGAGTGCGGTATGAACGCCGGCGGGGGTCGGCAGCCTACCATCGGGGTGGGCTCCGTTGGCGGTAGGATTAGGGTTTGTGTCCATCTGCCTCAGCGAAGAGAACTGTTCGCCGGCAGGCAACGTCACCGTGAAGTCCTTGCAAGGCTTGGACCGGGACGCCGTCCTCGGGCGCATTCGCCGCACCGCCCGTCGCAACCTGGCCAACACCCGGCGCATCCTCTGGTTTCTGAAAGCCCACCGGTTGCAGGTGTACCGGTTTGCCACCCATCTTATTCCGCTGGCCACCCACGAAGCGACGGCCGGATGGGAATGGTGGCAGGACCCGGAACTTGGGCCGATGCTGGCCGACATCGGGCGAATCATTCGGAGCGAGGGGTTTCGGGTCAGCACGCACCCGCCGCAGCTGTGCGTGCTCAATACACCCGATCCCAACGTGTTTCAGTGGGTGGAAAAGTACGCCGCGTATCACTGTACGCTGTTCGACGCGATGGGTCTCGGCCCTGAGGCCAAGATCATTCTGCACGTCGGCCGGCGCCTTGCAGGGGGGACCGAGGCCGGTTTGCGCCAGGCGCTGGCCAACGTAAACCGGCTCCCTGGAGCAGTCCGCACCCGGCTCGCGCTCGAAAACGACGACCGGGTGTTTTCGGCCCGGGAAACGCTGGCCGTGTGCCGGGAAGCGGGACTGCCCATGGTGTTCGACCTGCACCATCACCTGTGCCGCCACGATGGCGAGGATTACCGGGACTTGTTGCCGTCGGTGTTCGATACGTGGCTGGACCGGCCGCCGAAGGTTCATCTCTCAAGTCCCAGGGACGGCCGGGACGTGCGGGCCCATGCGGACTACGTCGATCCGGCCATGGCCGGGCCATTTCTCGAGTACGCCGCGTCCTTGGGCCCGCTTGATGTGATGGTCGAAGCGAAAATGAAAGATCTGGCCGCCCTGCGGCTGCGGGCCGAATTGCCGCACATCTTTCAACCGGGCCGGGGGGCTCGTGCACCCGAGTGACGGGACTTTCTAAGCGGGAGGAGTCTTCATCCGGAGCAGCGGCAGGCGTGTTCGGGGCCGGATGGCGGCCAGCGGCGGCTCCTTGACACTCCTCACTGCGCAGCCCTATAATAAAAGCGCGCACGGATTCCCGTCGCGGGATGCCGTGCGCTCGGCGTCTTTCACGGGTTCCAGGTGTGGCCGTGCTAGACGGGGAGGTAGCGGTGCCCTGCACCCGCAATCCGCTACAGCGGGGTTGAATTCCCGCCCGAGGCCTCGTCTTTGTGGAGCCTGCCCCGGGTAAGTGGCGCTGACGATCGGGTCTCGCGCAACGGGCCTTCGTGAACCCCGTCAGGTCCGGAAGGAAGCAGCGGTAAGCGAATTCGCCCGTGTGCCGCGAGGGCGCCTGGTTCGAGCCAACTGCTCGGGTAACGTCCGGAAGGACAGGTCGACGGCGGGTGCACGGCCCAATTGTTGCGGCCGGCGGGCGAGTGACGCCTGCTGGCCGTCTTTTGTTCGCTTGGTCCCGAGTTCCTTTGCCCCAGCAAAGGAAGCCGCCGGCCAACCGCCGAAACAGTCTGGGTACCTGCCGGGAGGTATCGGCGGTGAGCTATCTGTCCCTCTACCGCAAGTGGCGCCCCCAGACCTTTTCCGACGTAACGGGGCAGGCCCATGTGGTGCGCACGTTGCGCAACGCTCTTGCCGAAAAGCGCATCGCTCACGCGTACTTGTTCACCGGGCCCCGGGGTACGGGGAAAACGACCGTAGCCCGCCTGTTGGCCAAAGGGCTGAACTGCGCTCAAGGGCCGACGCCCGACCCGTGCAACGACTGCCCGTCGTGCCGCCGCATCGCCGAGGGAGCGGCCATGGACGTAGTGGAAATCGATGGGGCGTCCAACCGGGGCATCGACGAGATCCGGGACGTGCGGGAGCGGGTGCGGTTCGCTCCGACCGAGGGGCCGTACAAGGTGTACATCATCGACGAAGTTCACATGCTGACCAACGAGGCGTTCAACGCCTTGCTCAAGGTGCTGGAGGAGCCGCCGGGGCATGTGGTGTTCGTCTTTGCCACCACCGAGCCTCACAAGATCCCGCCCACCGTCGCCTCCCGCTGCCAGCGATTCGACTTTCGGCGCCTTTCGACCCCGGAGACGACGGCCCGGTTGGAAGCGGTAGCCGCGGCCGAGGGCATTGACGCCGACCCCGAGGCGCTCGGGATCATTGCCCGTCACGCGGAGGGAAGCCTGCGGGATGCCCTGGGAATTTTGGACCAGTGCCGGGCGTACGAGTCGCGCGTCACCCCCTCCGTCGTCGCAAGCGTGTTGGGCATCGCGCCGAGGGAGCAGCTGGCCCGGCTTGCCGGCGCCTTGGCCGAAGCGGACGCGGCGCGGGCCCTTGAGGTCGTCAAGGAGCTCGAAGACGCGGGGCGGGACTTGCGCCAATTTGTCCGGGATGTGACCCGCTACTTCCGGGACGTGTTGCTGTACAAGACTGGGGGAGAGCGGCTCGCGGGTTCTTCCGGTGGCGACGAAGAACGGGAGACCCTAAAGAAGCACGCGGGCGCCTTGACGGTGCCGTGGCTGCTCAACGCCATCGAGACGTTTGCGGAAGCCGAAAACGACATGCGATACGCGGCGTTTTCCGCCTTGCCTGTGGAGATGGCCGTCATCCGCCTGGCCCGCCGGGATCCGGCCGCGGATGCAGGAAGCATGGCGGAACGGCTGGAAAGGCTGGAAGCGCAGCTCGCTATGCTGCTCGAACGCCAGGCCGCGGCCCCGGACCCGGGGCCCCAAGTTTCCGCACGGGACTTGGGGCCTGCCCGGGAGCCTGGAGAGACGCCATCGCCTGCGGCACCGGAGCCGGCGACCGCCGCGCACCGCGGGCAGGAGAAGGGGGCCGGCGATCATGCGGTCTTGTCCCAGCCCGTCCGGCCGGATGGTTCGGAATCCGCAGGAAACGTCTTGGAGCAGGTGGCGGCCCATTGGGAGCGACTGCTTGAGTTGCTGCGGGAGCAGAAGCACGTATTCGTCCAGGCGTTTTTGCGGGAAGGCCGCCCGGTGTCGTTTGAGGATGGGGTGCTCACCATCCAGTTTCCCGCCGACCGGGCGTTTCACCGGGACAGCTTGGAAAAGGAAGCGAACCGCAAAGTGGTCGAGCGGGCGCTGAACCGGCTTTTCGGTGTTCGGCTGCGGGTGACTACGGTCCTGGGAGACAATCTCGGGCCCGCCGGGCCGGCTGAATCCCCTCCGGACCCTGAGCCGCCGACCGGGGACGACAGATCGGCGGGCTCCGCCGGTCCCGACGCTCCAGCCGGCCAGCGGGTCCCCGGCAGTGCCGGGAAAGAGGCCGAGGCTGGAGCTGAAGAAGCGGCCGCCCTCGCCGGGGCGGGGGATGCCGAGGATGTGCTCGAACACCCGGCGGTTCGAGAGGCGCTGCGGCTGTTTGGGGGCAGGATTGTACGGATAGAGCGGGACGACCGCTGAGCGGGAGGTCCGAAACCGATGATGAACATGGCCAAGATGATGCGGCAGGTGCAAAAGATGCAGGCCGAGATGGCCCGGATCCAGGAGGAACTGGCCAGCAAGACCGTGGAGGCTACCGCCGGCGGAGGCATGGTCACTGCGGTGGTCAATGGCCATCAGGACCTGGTCAGCTTGCGCATTGACCCGCAGGCCGTCGATCCGCAAGATGTGGAAATGCTGCAGGACATGGTGCTGGCTGCCGTCAACGAGGCGCTCCGGCGCGCCCGGGAAATGGCTTCGCAAGAGATGGCCCGGGTGACGGGCGGCTTGAACATCCCGGGGTTGCCGGGGCTGTGATTCGATGCTGCACTACGCGCGCCCCATCGCCCGCCTGATCGACGAGCTGAACAAGCTGCCGGGCATCGGGCCCAAGACCGCCCAGCGGCTGGCGTATCATCTGGTCACTGGACCCAAAGAGGACGCCCGCAGCCTCGCCGAAGCCATCGTCGAAGCCAGCGAGCGGACCGGTTACTGCTCCGTGTGCTGCACGATAACAGACGTTGACCCGTGCCGCCTGTGCCAGGACTCAAGCCGGGATCGGAGCCTGTTGTGCGTCGTCGAGGAGCCCAAGGACATTCTCGTCCTTGAGCGGACCCGGGAGTACAAAGGGCTGTATCACGTCCTGCACGGGGCCATCTCCCCTATGGATGGGGTGGGGCCCGATGATCTCAAGATCCGGGAACTTCTGGCCCGACTCGCGTCTGGTACCGTCCGGGAAGTGATCCTGGCAACGGATCCCAACATCGAGGGCGAAGCTACCGCCATGTACCTCGCGCGCCTGCTGAAGCCCACCGGCGTCCGGGTCACCCGCATGGCGCACGGGATGCCTGTCGGCAGCGACCTGGAATACGTCGACGAGGTGACGCTCACCAAGGCCCTGGAGGGACGGCGGGAGCTGTAGCGGGGTCAGCCCGGCGCCGCATTCCCTCCCGTGACACCCGTATAGCCGGACCCCGGTTTTCCACACCCTATGGGCAGAACGGGCGGGACGGAGGGGTGTGGCGTGCGGTGGAAAAAGCGGTTGACCGGCTGGCTCGACGCGGGTTTGGCGTTTTTCCTCGGGCGGGACGAAGGTGCGTCGTTCCCGGAACGGCATGCCCTGACGAAAGCTGTGGAACAGGCCCGCCGGGAGTGGCAGGCGGCCCGCTCCATGTTGGACAACGTGACGGACCCGCGCCTGATCGACTACGCCGTCTTTGCCGCCGGAGCCGCTGAGCGGAAGTACATGTTCCTGTTGGACGAGGCGCGCCGTCAAGGCATTCGGGGCGAGTTTCCCGGCTTGCGGTGGACATAAGCGGTCCCTCCGCCCTCATACGTTGTAGCGAGGGCGGGGGGAAGCCGGTGGAAGTGCACGTCGTCGTCGCCTACGTCTTTGGAATCGTGCTCTTGTACTTGATTACCCGGGTGCTGCTCGTGCCGGTTCGGATCCTGTTGCGCCTCGTCTACAACGTCCTGCTCGGAGCGGCGCTGCTTGTGTTCGTCAACTTTGTCGGCACTCATGTCTTAGGGATTTACTTGCCCGTGAATCCGGTCACGGCCCTGGTGGTGGGATTTTTGGGGATTCCGGGGATCATCCTTTTGGTGGCTTTGCAGCACTTGCTCCTTTGACGCCCGGGCGGTGGGGCAAAACCTCTACGCAAGACCTCTATATGTTGCGGTACAGTTCCACCGAGCGCTTCAAGCACCGCGCAGCCGCATCGCTTGCCCCTTGAGCCTCGTACACTTCGGCCAAGAACGAGTACGCTTCCGCCAGCGCCTTGGGTTGCCGGGTTTTTTCCAAGACGGCGATGGCCGCTTCAAGATGCCGGACGGCGTCGTCCCACTGGCAGCGGTCCCGGAACAGCTGGGCAAGGGAGCGGTGGATGTCGACGACCTGGTCGTGATCGCGGGCGCTGGCTGCCGCCTCCTGATACAGTTGCACGGCTTGATCGAGATTGCCCGCGCCGGCCGCGAGTTTAGCCAAGGCCGCCAGCACGAGGCTCTTGCCTTCGGCGTATTCAACTTCCTCCGTAATGAGCAAAGCGCGCGAAAAGCACGCCTCAGCCGCCTCCCGGCCTTCGAGCTCCGCTTTCAGCGTGCCGAGCCCGATGAGGGCGTGCACCAGACCGACGTTGTCTTGGGTGGAGTCGAAAAACGATACCGCCCGCTGAGCATACTCCAGGGCCCGCTCCCGCTCGCCTTGGCGCTCCATGACCGCGCTGAGGACCCGGCACAGCTCACCCCAGCGGTAGAACGTGCGGTGCTCCCGGCTTATCCGTTCGGCCCGCTGCAAGTAGCGGCAAGCGGCTTCCTCATCGCCGGTCTCGTGGCACGTCAGGCCGAGCTGGGTCAGCAGTCCCACCAGCACAAAGGCGGAGTCCGCGGGCGGACCGGCCCCCAACGATTCCTCGTACAGCAACAATGCCCGCTCGTAATGATGGATGGCCCGCTCCCGGTCTCCAATGCGATTGTATACATTTCCGAGTTCCCGATCGACTTCGGCTCTGGCCGACGTTTCGCGGGCCAGGCGGAACTCCTCGGCCGCCAGCTGCAGGGCTTGAACGGCGTTGGGCAGCTGATCCAGGTGCACCAGCACCCGGGCCCGGCGCCGTTGCAGCTCCCCGCGACCCCGGAAGTCGGTGGCCCCGCACTCGCTGAGCGCCTGATCGTACACTTGCAGGGCCGGCTCGTACTTGCCCTGGGTTTCGAGAAGCTGGCCGGTCGAAAGCGCCTGGTGCAGCGCGGCGGGCGGTATGGTCGGCTCGTCCTCAAGAAAGTAGCTTACGGGACGGTTGAGCCGGTGGGCGAGAATCTGCAAGCTTCTCAACGACGGGCGCGCCTGGTTCTTCTCTATCTGGCTGATGAAGCTCTTGGTGAAATCGACGCCCGCGAGCTCCGCCTGGGTCATCCGCATCTGGCGACGGAGGGAGCGAATTTTCTCGCCCAGCGTCAGCCCCTGCTCCGGCACGTTTGGTCACCCCGATTCGAGAAAGGACAAGATATCCGCAAGATTTGTCGTTCTTCTCCCCATCTCCTGCCGGGCGATCTGGCGGGACGTGACCCGGCGAAAAGACCCGTTGCGGAGGAGCCGACAACGCCGCAGGGAATTACAGGATGGGACGGGCCGGACGCGCGCTGGACGTTGACCGGTCCTGTTGAATATCCTGGCGAACGATTGGCCGGCGGCCGTCTTGCCGGCAGGACGGGTGGGACCCGTGACCGACCGGATATTCGACTGTTTCGTGTGCCTCAAGCCCCGGCGCCGCGGGGTGATGGTCGCAGGGCGGTTTTTGTGCGACCGTTGCCAACAGGAGATGGTTGACAGCCGCCCGGGCGTGCCCCGCTACGAGCTGTTCCTTCGCCGCACGGCAGCGTTCTGGCGCTCGCTCAAAGAAGCCGCGGCGGCCAAGGAATGACTTCGGTCGTCAAAGGTGGCGGGCCCCCGAGCGTCGAAGGAGTTGGCGGGGCGGGCGCCCCCCCCCCCGGGGGGCTTTGAGGAGTGGCTGCCTTTGGGCGTCCAAAAGACGCCACCCGTCTTAGCCACGAGGATGCACCGTTTATAGCGGCGCTTGCCC